>VGTI01000035.1 GCA_016874735.1 Deltaproteobacteria bacterium | reverse complement strand
GACCAATGCACCCTCTTATTACGCACGCATCCAGGCTGTCGACAAAGCCGGCAACCTCTCGGCCTTCTCGCCAAGCTCGACGGCGGTGTCTGTAGACCTCACGTCGCCCACCGTTGGCGGCGGGGGATTGATAACTGTAGCTAATGTTACGAGTTCGACGCTGAACCTCAACTGGTCTATTGGCTCAGATAATGCCTCTTCACAAACAAATTTAAGATATTTAGTTTACTACTCGTCCTTGGACAATATCGACACCTTGGCAAGGGTTCAAGCAAACGGCACGCCTTTTGGCTCGTGGACGACCAACATTAATTCAGCAACTGTGACGGGGTTGACACCAAACTCGTCCTATTTCTTCAACATACTCGTCGAGGATCAAGCTGGTAACCGCACGGCCTATCAGTCGGTCAACGGTGATACGAGCATGTCCACGCCCTGGACTTGGACAAAGGGTAGCAGCACCGGAGAAGGTAACCCTATCTACGGCAACCTGAATGTTGGTGCGGCAGCAAATACGCCAGGCGCGCGCAAACAAGGAGTGAGCTGGACAGACGGCTCCGGTGGCCTGTGGCTCTTCGGTGGAGCACTCACCAGCGGTGGTTCCACGGGCTACTATAACGACCTTTGGAAGTTTGACGGCACCCATTGGATCTGGCGCGGCGGCAGCCAAAGCCCCAACCAAGGTGGTACTTACGGTACCCTTGGCGTCGGCAACACCGTCAACGTGCCAGGGGCCCGCATTGGCGCCGTCTCTTGGACCGACTCGACAAACCGACTGTGGCTCTTCGGGGGTTACGGTTACGCCGGCAACGGCAGCCTTGGCTATCTCAACGACCTATGGAAGTTCGATGGTACCCAATGGACTTGGGTATCTGGAAGCAACAGCGCCAACACTGTCGGTAATTATGGATCGAAAGGTATAGTCCAATTCACGAACGTGCCCGGTGCGCGGCAAGGAAGCGTTTCGTGGATCAACTCAAGCAACGAGCTCTGGCTCTTCGGTGGTACCGGGCTCGATAGCGGAGGCAACACAGTCTCCTTTAACGATCTTTGGAAGTTTGACGGCACCGATTGGACCTGGATCTCAGGGAGCGACCTAGCCAACCAAGCTGGCGCCTACGGCACCAAAGGTATTGGCGCAAGCGAAAATGCTCCAGGAGCACGCCATAGCAGCGTCGCATGGGTGAACAGTTCCGGACACCTCTTCGTTTATGGTGGCTACGGTTACGATCTCAACGGACTCCAAGGCAAACTCAACGACCTATGGAAGTTTACTGGTGGTAGTTGGACCTGGATAGCGGGCGATTCGACCCGCAATAACCCAGGCGCCTATGGCCAAAAGGGTATGGCTGCCGTAACTAATCTACCTGGCGCTCGCGACGGAGCCATGGCATGGGCTGACAGCTCCGGTAACTTCTGGCTTTTTGGTGGCTCAGGTTTCGATAACAATAGCGTCAACGGTGTACTCAACGATCTTTGGCGCTTTGACGGCACCAACTGGACTTGGATTTCGGGAAGTACGTCGGTCAATCAACTCGGCATCTACGGCGTTCAAGGATCGGCCGGATCACTGAACGTCCCAGGCTCCCGCAATCAGGGCGTAGCCTGGGTTGATGGTTCTAGCGTACTTTGGCTTTTCGGCGGTTTTGGTTACGACCAAGCTGGAAACATTGTTCACATGAACGATTTGTGGAAAGGCAAACCTTAGAAAGAAGAAAGTAAGACGGTTGAGGATTCGATGGCAGCGATGCGAGCAAGGCGCTATTGGGAATGGCTCACTCTAGGCATCATAGGTGCTTTGGCTAATCCAGCTTCGGCCTACACGCTTATTGGCAATGTTAAGTCTGTCCAGAGCACCCCCTTCGGCGCGCAGGCCAACCCGGCTAATTATGGTTTCGCCCCTGAATCGCAAGCACAAGGCTCGGCTGCGCTCAGACAATCTTCAGCCAAATTCCGTGTCCCTGGTTTAGAGACGTTGCGTAAAGAAAACAGCGGGGTCTCAATTAGCGATATACCGAGCCAAATATTCAAAATCACCCCGCAGATCGGAGGGAGCCTCTTACCCTTATATTTACCGAGTGCTATCAGCGCCAGTGTCAAGAACATACCAATCCTGATTTTGAATCAAGTCAACCGCTTCGATGCAGACGTAAAACTTAAGTCGGTGGCGTTCCTAAATGCCGGCGCTGGTATCAAGATGGGTCGCTTCGGCTTCGGCAGCCAAGCCACCTACGTTGGTGCATCGGGTGATATTGCAGTGCGTGCCAGTGGTGCCGCGACAGACCTCGCTAACATCTCGTTCCAAAATTTCTCCGTGCTCGCTGTCAAACTCGGTCTTCGCGTTGATGTCATCCCCAAACGTCTCACTATAGGCCTGGCTACCAATGCCTTCACACATCAAAAAATTGGCTCTATGTCCATCAGCTCACCACTTGCTAGCGCTATTCCTGGAGCCGACGCAGCGGGCGGCGGGGGTGACGCCAACGAGCTTGCCGGTCAGGATGCCCTGACCGCTCCAACCACCGCGGTTTTCGATCAGTTTCTCCTTGGCGGAGGCATTGCCATCGGTCCGGTCATGGGTTTTGCTGATTTCGAGTACAAGAGAAGGGCTGCAAATACAAAGGTATTTTCTATCAGTAAATTCAAAATCACCGATGCTGCAGTCACTGACGCGATCGCCTTTCGTGGCGGCGGCAAGGTACGACTGCCTCGCCTTTTATCCTCAAACCTGATCAGCAACATTCGACTCGTTGGTGGCATCCAGTACGAGCCGTCGGATATGGGGCCTGGCCAGGCCGGACCCACTGGGCAAGCCGGAATAAGCACACTCATGTTGGTGCCAACTAATTTTGGCGAGGGCCTACTTAGCTTGGCTAGTGATGCAAGTGGTCTGCTACCGACTGGTTTTGGGGGGAAAATCCCGTTCAAAGCGGTAGCCGGAGGCGTCGAATTTGAAGCATTAAAGCGTGACGGCCCCGATCGCAACCAAAATCCCTATCGTCTTACATTAGCTGGTGGTGGCTTTTACCGACTCGAGTCTATAGGCGTGGATGAAACCGGCGATAGTCCTTTCGCTTTTGAAAAAGCGACCATCGGTGTCACCGGCATGATGATCTTGAGATTTTAGCGTGTGATACTGATCACTAGCGTCAGATCCACATTGAGATCAGCCAGTTTTGCTGCCTCTTCAACACCGGATAGCACGGCAGAATCAAAAGCTACACGATAAACCGGCAAATATGATGGATTGACTGTAACTTCTGCGGTCATGCCTAATAAATCTATGGGTGTCGTGCTCCAGGTGATGTCGAGCATCGAGAAAAACGGCACCAGCCCACGCTTTTGCCAATCGGTTGAAAGTTTCCAGTGGACGTTTTTATTATAGGACTTACCATCTGACGTGGTGATAGGCTTATCGACTTCCAACACCATCAATGTAGACGTCCCACTGACCGAGGTGATATTCAGCGGATTTTGCTTAAAGTTGGCAACGGTGGCGACTTGTTTACTCAGCCCCTGATACTTCGCATTGTCGCCCCCAATGGTAGGTATAAAAAATGCTGGTACCTCCGGACTAAATTCAAGACCGCTGAAGTTGGGTAATTTACTCACGTGAATGATATTGTCCTTGAGACCAATTTTGGTACCACTACTAAGCTGCGTGAAAACGCTAAGGAGTGGCTTGATAATTTTATTGAGATCAAGCTTGGCAGAAACACAGTTGAGGGCGCTGATACCTTTAACATCAAAAGAGACATCGCTCTTGATGTCAATAGAGATACGCCCATCCTTGCAAATCACGAGGCCCGATTTTAGCGCGATCTTTAGGCCATAATCGTAGCTAAGCACGACTGTCGGATTTGCCTCTGGGCGATCTGGAGTGGGAGCCGCTGAATTCGTGGCCGGCTTCTGCTCCCCGCCCCCACTTTCAAATGTGTCCTGGGACTTTTGGCAGCCAGACAAGATCAAGATGGCGATGAGCGATGAGCAAACGAGCGTATCAAACGCTTTACCCCAGAGGCGGCCATCCTTAGACCTCATCATTTAGGAGCTCCTTTTTTTGCGGTCGCGCTGCTTTTCTCGACTGCACCGGTCTTCGTTTTGGAAGATTTGACCGACTGCTGACGATCAAGCTTGAACAGGGCTTTCAGTATGGTTTCTGTCAAGGACGGCGCCAAGCCGTCAATGACTTTGGCATCGTTTAATATATCACCAATCTTGATGGAACCGATCATGTCCAGGTAAGTATCGTTAGCGTATGGAGTCACCATCAGGACCATAAACAAGTCGGCGATGACACCTTCCGCTTTGTCTGACTTGACAACGACAGCAACTGAATTCTTGATGACAGTGAAGTCAACCCTGATTTGCATGTTAAGTTTAGCAATGCCGTCGAGCGCAAACTTCAACCCGATGCCACCACGGACCTCGCCATCCAGATTTAAAGCAAACTTATCTACGACCTTTACATCCACCTTGGCGGCGTTTTCTAAATCCTTTTGGTCAATCGGGATTTCTTGACTGGAGAAGGCATCGCCAAGGTCAGATAAGTTACTGGCGAGGGAGGTGATTCCGATCAGGGGACTGTTGAACCACAGCTGCAGGCGAAAAGATGATCTTTGTTTATCTGTCTCAGTGCCGTTGGCAATCGTGTATTGCTGGAGGCGAAAACCGTCATAGTTTTTGGCGTTGATGGCGTTTTGACCTGCTCCTTTGCATTTATCCAGCACGGCAAGTTCCAGCCCCGCTGTAGTTGGAGCCGTCTTACGGCGTCGGAGAGCGCTACAAACGGACTCGACCCGGTCCTCTAGTGGCTGTGCGGGACCACTAAACATAGCAGCTACTTCGGACGCATCTTTATTTGTGGCACCACAAGCGATCAGAGAGCTGGTTAACCAGATCCCGTGCAGTAGTGATGTCAGATGCCTCCTCATCGAATCGTATCCTTATTTCTTATCTACGAATTGAATCATGTCAGCACTGAATACCAACTTAACGTCGATGTTTTTGACCAATCCAAGTACGAATTCAACAAAACCAAAGAAGGCGGGCTCTTCACCTTCCCACGAGGCACGCACCGTTTTAAAGACACTGTCTCCCGCTTTATTCAGCGCAAGGCTGAAGTCTATGTGCGGCACGGCCAAAGGATCCATATTCAGACTCATATTCAAAGTATCGATAAGCTGGGGCCCCGCTACCGTCTTTTGGAAACCACTAGTGCTAACGGTCCAGGACATCACGTTGTCAAAGGCTTGGCCACCTGGCGCCTGAAATTTGGCTTTATACTGCGAAACTTTGACCGTGGTTTGCCCGGAGTCGCTGGTGCCCTTTGGGCCCGAGATGGTCACAGGTGCCGTCTGACCCAAAGTCGCCAGCAATTCACCGGGGCTATCTAAGATGTCGGGCATTATGGGATAAAACGGCTGCAATTCAACCGCACCTAATCTCGTAATACCCAGTACGCCATTTTGATTTTTGAGACCAAATAGTGGTTTCCCGCTGGTGTTAGCGGGAAGTTTACCGCCACCAAGCAGGCTTTTTGTTAAGTCATCTAGGGGCAAAGCGATGCCTGCGCAGGTGACTTTAGCTCCCAAAAAGTCAATGAAGTTATTCAGCCCTTTGTCAGCGGCTGGCATCTGCAGTCTCACTGGGAACTCACCACCGCACTCGATGAATGCAATGTTAATCTTGATACGGTAGAGACCGTCATAAAAACGCTCGCCCGCCAGCGAATTGACGATGTTTAGAACAGCCTCGTCAAACATGCCGCCGACCTTTTTGTCTTCGACGGTTGATTTTGGCTCGGTTTTCTTCGCTGGAGCCAGCTTACCGACTGGGGCTGGGGCTGGCCCATTGGCGCTGCTGCATCCGACCGAGATTGCTATCACGGCGAACGTATGGAAGATCTTGCGCGAAACATTTTTTTTCTGGTTTGCGGAAGCCATGCTTACCTCTCGATAGACCATCAATGGCACGAGTCCAGCCGCAGCAGGCGATATCATGTAGACAACGGGAGATGGGAATTTCGTTGCAAAATCGGGGCCATAGTAATTGCAATGTAATGAAAAAGACGGGTACAAATAAGTAGCTGAATTGAAGGATAATAATGACTTAAACTAGGTATTCTGTGGCAGGTCCAAAGCGTTTAAGGATTAGGCGCTGTCAATCACCAGGCCCAAAGTGGACATAACGGCAACCGGCGCAAACGAGCACCCACATGGTACCATTGAGACCTAAACACCTCACCGACGAGCTCCATTGTCATCTCTACGGCTGCCTCACTCCCGAGGATCTATGGCTTCTGGGTCGGGACCGTTTTGAAAAAGTTGTACCTCGCCTAGCATGGTATGCAGAGGAATACGAGAAGGCGTATGGGCGCCGGCCCGATTCGCGGCAGTACTGGTCAAGCGATGCAGGTCTGGATTTACTTCGTCGTGATTTTTTGTTTACCTCGGCACATCCCTTCGCAAGGTTTCAGGCATCCTTCAACCTCGCGATAGCCCTACTCCCCATAACGCCCGGGGACACGACGGTACTAAGTCACGTGATGCACGCGCAGGCTGCTAGTGGGATCACCTATGGGGAATACCGACTGTTTGCCCCGCCGCATCTGGGTCCCGACGATCTGCGTCATTACTTTGCCGTAACTGCTGACCGTACTTTAGAACTGGCAGCCAAGTTTGCAGGATCATTTGCTCCCAAAATCGTCTTCAGCATCATGCGTAGGCACGAAGTGGGGCTACTGCAGTACCAAATATTAAAAGAGGTGCTGGATGCCAAACCACAGCGCTACGACGCCGTGGTCGCCATAGATTTTTGTGGCATGGAAGAGCATCATCCACCGCAATTCACGGCACCTTTAGTGAGACGCATCCTAGCTGATAATACCGCATGTCCAGAGAAGGGATTGGCGGTGCTCTATCATGTCGGAGAATCCTTTGCCGACAAGACCCTAGCCAGTGCTGTCCGGTGGGTCAGCGAGGCACAGGCGTTGGGTGTGCACAGGCTAGGCCATGCCCTAGCGTTGGGTATCAATCCGGATCTCTACATCGGTCACACGGTCAGTGAGACTGCGGGCGAGAGACGGCGGCATTTGCAGTGGCTCCTGGCGTCGCGGAGTTGGTTGGGATCCCAAGGTTACGACATTGTGCCCGCCAGCATCGAATCAGCACTCAAGGTTATTGCAGGTGCACCAGAACAAGAACTCATCACCACCACTTGGACGTCAGCGGTAGCCAGCGACTGCGCACGCCTGCAGGATGCCGTCATGAGCCATTTACGGGATCACGATGCGATCATCGAATCCTGTCCCACCTCGAATATGCTCATCGGCAACCTGAGCAAGGACACTCATCCCTTACCTCGCTTCATGGCGTCGGGACTCAGCGTCATTATAGGTGCTGATGATCCAGGAATCTTTGCTACCTCCCTCGCGCGGGAAGAAGAGCGCTTGATGACGGAGTTTGGTTGGAGCGCGGAGCAATTAGGTGCCAGTCAGCGGCGCGCCCAGCAATCCCGCTCGACTCAACTGGTTCGGCCGTTTTAACCACCACGTCAATAAAATCAGTTGACATTATAGCTGACGTAAGGGACCGTAAAAGCTCTGTTATTGTTTGTTTTGTTGTCCCACTTTTGTTTGCAGGAGATGTTATGAAATTCGTTGCTGCTCTGTTCTCTGCTAGCCTTCTGTTCGCATCCGCAAGCTACGCTGACAGCCACACTGAAGAAGCTCCAGCCGCTACCGAAGCTGCTCCTGAAGCTGCTCCAGCTCCTACCGAAGAAGCAAAAAAACCAGAAGAGAAAAAAGCTGGCAAAGCTGCTGGCAAGAAAAAAGGCAAGCACAAGAAAGAAGCTCACGGCGAAGGCCACGACGAGCACAAGTAAACCTTACTTGGCTACTTGAATCAGGACGGGCATCACCTCACTTTAAGAGTGAAGGATGCCCGTTTTCTGTGTAAACGTTCTTTGAAAAGTTAATTCATAGTGATCTAATTTAGGGAGCTGCCCCAGCAATGAGCGAGCGCGTCACGGATTTGAGTCTGACCAAAATCTTGCTGAACCCCACGGTGCTCGTATCTGGCCTAGGGTACTTTGTTGATATTTACGATCTGGTTCTCTTTTCGATAGTCAGGGTACCGAGCTTGAACGATCTCGGCATTACCGGACCGAACCAGTTAGAGGTTGGGGTGCAGCTGCTCGATATGCAAATGGCTGGCATGCTGATCGGCGGGATCTTGTGGGGTATCATGGGCGACAAGAGAGGCCGGGTATCGGTGCTTTTTGGCTCGATCCTCCTCTATTCCCTTGCCAATTTGGCTAACGCCTTTGTCCAAAATACGCTGCAATACTCGTTGCTGCGTTTACTTGCTGGGATCGGTTTAGCTGGCGAACTTGGTGCGGCGATTGCCCTGGTGTCGGAAAGTTTGCCGCGGCACGCTAGGGGATACGGAACCTGTTTTGTCGCTGCCATCGGTGTGTCTGGGGCCGTATTCGCTGGCTTAGTCGCCAACTTCTTGTCGTGGCGCACCGCTTTTCTAGTCGGCGGTTTGATGGGTCTGGCGCTGCTTGTCACCCGCTTTCGCTTGCTTGAGTCAAACATGTTCCACAAGTTACACGATCGATCGGTACCCAAGGGGGACCTGGGCCTTATTTTCAAGTCACCTGCCCGGCTGATCCGTTACCTGCGCTGCATTGTCGTGGGTATTCCAACCTGGTTTTGCATTGGCATCATCGTCACGTTTTCGCCCGAAATTTGCCGCGCGCTTGGCGCTACGGGGCCCGTGTCCGCAGGCACAGCCGTCATGTGTAGCTATGCTGGCATCGTCGTTGGCGATTTGATCACAGGATTTATCGGGCAATGGTG
Source organism: Deltaproteobacteria bacterium (assembly GCA_016874735.1). Taxonomy (NCBI): domain Bacteria; kingdom Pseudomonadati; phylum Myxococcota; class Myxococcia; species Deltaproteobacteria bacterium. The sequence goes on along the minus strand of VGTI01000035.1, from coordinate 37,643 downwards.
GCGCAGCCGCAAGAAGGTGGTGGGCGTATTTCTGACTGCGACCTTGATGGCGATCGTTGCCTTACTCAACATGCGCGGATTCGACCCGCAAGTTTATTACGTTATGAGCTTTGTCGTAGGCGTGGCAACCGGCTATTGGGCAGTGTTCCTCACTATGGCCGCCGAACAGTTTGGCACCAACATCAGGGCTTTGGTATCGATCAGTGTCCCCAACTTTGTCCGCGGTTCGGTGGTACTCCTAACTTTTGTCTTCAAGTCGCTGATTCCTAACTTTGACTTAACCGGTAGCGCTCTGATCCTGGGTCTCACCTGTATCGCGGTGGCCTTCGTGGCACTCTACGGGATGGAAGAGTCGTTTGGTGCCGATCTCGACTACGTCGAGGAGTCATTTTAGATTTGGACTTGCGAAGATAGGCTGGATATAGCATGTGTGGGGCGCGGCCGCGGCCGACACGTAAATACACTCCAACATTTTCAGATAGTTAGGTGAATGCGATGATGAGTCTACGGCACTCTGGTGCAACTCTTTTGCTGGCGATCTCGCTCCTAAGCGGCTGCTCTGACAGGTCAACCCCGAGCGACGCCAAAGTCATCGGTGGTACACCCGCCGACGCCGCCACCCTGCCCGTCGTAGCTCTCATTAAGCCTGACAGCGAGGGGATTCTTTACTCCTTCTGTACCGGCACTCTGCTGACACCGACACTGGTCCTGACCGCAGCTCACTGCAGCGTCGATAGCAAAGACCGGGAGTACGATCCCAGCACCCTGGGCGTTGTCGTCGGCAAGAGCCAACCAGAAAAGGCGATCGCCGCGCGCATCTCCGTACAGCGCTTGGTGGTGCATCCACAATTTCAACGCTCTAGGATGGGTAAGGATGCGGACGGAGCCGTGCGTTTGAAAGAGGCCTATGACATTGCAGTCTGGCAACTGGCTACGCCCGCTGCAGATGCTGTATTGGGTACCGTGCTGGCGCAGGAGTCTGTTGCTTCCGCGCTCAAAGACGGAACCAAGGTTGTCCTTGCAGGATACGGACAAAAATCGGCCTGGGACTCGCCGTGGACTGCTCATGAGCTCGCCACCGCGGAGACGCCGTTTAACGCGCTTTATAAACAAAAAACAAGCGTACTCAAGGTTGACGATCACGGCCGCTCGATTCGGAAATCGGAGATCATCGAGATCCCCGCCCTGGTTGCCACCGAGTTTTACGCCGGCGCAGCTGGCGCACCCGACACCTGTAAGGGCGACAGCGGAGGCCCCGTCTTTGTACCTGATACACAGGGCGCACTCCGCGTTGTGGGCGTCACGTCGCGCGGATCAGGCACCTGCGAAGTGGGCGGCGTTTATACGCTTGCACCGGCTTTTATTGACTGGCTCACCCCTATTGCCGCCGGCGCACTCAAAGTTGCGCCATAATCGCCAACGTGTCGCCAAATGTCTCTAGCACCGCGTCGGGGGGTGACAAAGCGTCGCCTCCGGCTGCCACCTCGGCATTCTTCTCTATATTACTTAGAGGGCTAAAATCCGCTAGTGAAGCTAAATCTGTCGGGTTTGGTTTACCGTACGATGCCCACATGGTGTAAACCCCGAGACGCTTACCGAGAGCCACATCTTTACGGCGATTATCGCCAATCCAGATGACGCGGCGCCGCTCGGCGACGTCAGCTTCGTCAAGCTCGTAGTCCATGAGCACTGTCTTCAGGCCCCGGTGTCCCGGTTTCTCGTATTCGTCCGGCAGAATGCGGATCCGTCCGGCAAAATCAAAGCTGTGTTGACTCAAATGTTTGAGCAGGATTTCGCTATCAACTTTGACACGACCGAGCTCTTTGTGCGTCGGCAACCGCGGGTCGCGCAGGCCATAAACGGCGTCAAAAAATGGCAGTAGCCCCAGTTTATTGAGTTTCCACATCGCTACGTAGCGTGGTGCGTCAGTGAGCGCAGCGCAGGGCATCCCGGGATAGCGTCGGCGAAGTTCCCGCAAGGTATCAATGACATCGCTGTATGGTTTCAACCTTTGCTGTCCCGCGGCGAGAAAGGCGGCACGCGCGGGTTCCACAGCCTCGCGCAACATCCGGTCAATGTCGTTACCGTAATGAGCCATGACCGAGGGCAGTTCCTGCACCAAAAATGGATATTCTATCGATGCATGCGCGGTAAAAACTTGCCGCACCTCACGGGCAAGCACATCACGCGGCACGCCAATAGTCACCTCAACTTGGGCAATGAGGGCGCCGATGGCAGCTACGTAGTATGCCACCCAATCGAACAACGTGTTATCGATATCGGTCACGAAAAGTCTGGGCGCGAAAACGCGGGATTGTTGTTCCATCGAGGTCATCACTCACTTCCACCGGTTATGCAGCCAAAAATACTGCTCAGGACATCGCCGCACGCAATCCTCGACGATCTTGTTAAACTGCGCCGAATGTCTGAGCACGTCGGCCTGTGCATCGTCAGTGAAAGATACCTCAACCGGAGGTAGAAAGTATTCCGTGTGTCGGTGGAAGCCCTCTCGGATGACGAAACTAGGCACAACCGGCGCGGGATAGCGACGCAAAATCGCCGCAAAACTCGTATTTGTTTTTGCCGGGTGACCAAAAAACGGCAGTTTAGGCTCACCAGGCCGCGCTTGATCCATAACGAACCCTACCACTTCACGCCGCGCGAGGATGTTGGCGATCGCCTTTAAACCGTCCCCTTTGCGCTGCCTCTTAACCCAATGAAAGCCGTTGCGCTCCCGGTATTCTGAGACAAAACGGTTGAGCCCAGATGTACCCACTGCTTTCACCAAAACATGCGACGGCCCAAAATGGCGCGAACACGCAGCACCCATCGCCTCCCAGTTGCCGAGATGCATACAGAGGATGTAGGCGCCCTTGCCCTCGGCCAAGGCAGTGCGCAGGTGAACGTCATCATGCATGGTCACGGTGCCAGCCAAATCTAGGCGCGAGCTGGTCAAAAATTCAAAGGTCGTCAAAATGAAGTGATAAAAGGAAATCCGCCCCCAAGACACCCGCTCCGATGGAGACTTTTCGGGAAATGCTAGCGCCAGATTGGCCAAGACCGTGCGCCGCCGCACACGCAGGCCATCAAAAGCCATTATGGCTAAGAGCCAAGCCAGCCTGTCGACGACCCGGTCAGGTAGGCTCGTCAGGAGACGCGCCAGAGCGGTCATTAGCCAATACATGAATTGCTACTACCTTTTCATCTTCATCGCGACCAGTGTTGGGCCAGGAACTCAGCCGGTAGTTTTAGCCCCTGGGCATACTCAAAATCCAAACCTATGAGCCGAACTCCGAGAAAATTCCTAACCCAATCGGAGCCATGCAGCAAGAGCTCACGCCAGGGCCCATCCGCAACGATCCGCCCCTCATTGAGGACGAGTAGGCGATCGGCGAAGCGGATGCCGATCTCGACATTGGACGTGACAATGAGCTGAGCGCAGTCTCGGCTGGCACCAGCAAGGTTTGAAATCATGTTTAGAATGATGGTCGACGTCACTGGATCCAGTCCTGCGGTGGGCTCATCAAAAATGGATACCACCGGATCAGTCGCCAGTGCCCTAGCGATACCGACGCGGCGCTGCATCCCGCCGGAGAGCTCGTAGGGGTACATGTTTTTAGTCCGGCTTAGCTTAACGCCTGCCAACAAACTATCGATCCGCTGCTCGACCTCTTCTGGCCCAAGATCCGTCATGTGTTCCATGGCGAAGGTCAAATTCTCGGCCACGGTCATGAAGTCAAACAAAGCCCCTTGCTGGAAAGCCATACCTACGCCGCGCAGCGTCTTTTGGCGCTCGCGGTCGCTGGCCCGGATCATGTCGGTGTCCATCAGCACAATATCGCCAGCATCCGGCGTCAATAATCCAAGTAAGAGCTTAAGAACGGTCGATTTACCGCTCCCACCTGGCCCGATCAGGCTGACGCGCTCTCCCCGCGACACCGAAAAAGAAATGTCATCTAGGATACTTGTGCCCCCAAATGACATTTTGACCCTGTGCATGGAAATCACGTTGACTCCCTGGCCCTTCGGCCCATACCTTAAGATGCCTCAACTTTGAGTGAGAACTCGGTGACGCTATGCGTTAGTCTACCGTGTCTGAGGCCAAGTGTCCGTTATTTTTGACCCCAGGACCGAAGAGTGTAGGCACACCCAAGATGGATAGCAGCCAATTCGTCGCCCTTGATCCAGCCCTAGTTTGTCACGATGTCGTGCTCGGACGTGGGGCGGTGCACGCCTTGTCCAGCGATGCCGTGATGGTGAGTTTCCGCGCCTCACCGCTACCTCTAGATACCGCCAGCGGCACGCTAAGCGTCACCTTTGGTGAGGAGCACCAGTTCGCTCTCAGGTGGCAGGGGGTGCAAAAAACCTCCGATGACGGCCGCATGCGCGTGAGCATCGTATCTGCGGATCGCGTGCACTTAGCCGACCTCATGACTCTGGTGCGAAAAAATCAGCACATCAACATCTGCGCGTCCCAAGATGTCGAGGCTAGCGACCGCTACACGGGACTTGAAGAGATCACGCTCCTGCCCTGTGCCCTGCCTGAGTTGGACTGGAGCGAGCTCGACACGTCGACGTGGTTCCTTGGTCATCGCTTCAAACTACCGCTTCTCGTTACCGGCATGACCGGTGGACTAGCGCGTGGCGCTGACATCAATTTACGGCTCGCGCGGGCTGCGGCCGCCTGCGGCATCCCAATGGGAGTGGGGTCGCAGCGGGTGGCATTAGATAATCCGGATCACGCGGCCATCTTCACCGTGAAGAAAACGGTACCAGACCTATTTCTCATCGGTAACATCGGCATCGCCCAACTACTCAGCGCCGATGCTGTATCGCTTTGTCAACGCGCTGTGGAGATGATCGAGGCCGATGCTCTGGCCATTCATGTCAACGTGCTGCAAGAGGTCATTCAAGTCGAAGGCGATCGTAACTTTCGCGGCGTCCTCGCCAAGATTGCCGCTGTCGCGCGGGCTCTTTCGGTACCTCTGTTGATCAAAGAGGTCGGTGTAGGACTCGATCCTATCACGGCGCAGAGACTTATTGAGGCGGGCGTTGCGGCTTTAGACTGTGGCGGCAAGGGTGGTACGTCGTGGAGTCTCATCGAGGGTGAACGGGCGTCGTCACCGGTGACCCGCGCTGTGGCGCGCACCTATCGCGACTTCGGCATTCCCACAGCCGTCTCGCTCGCGGCCATTCGTGCGGCATTGCCGCATGTATCACTGGCGGCTACTGGCGGTGTGCGGGATGGCTTGATGGTGGCTAAAGCTTGCGCACTCGGCGCGAATGTTTGCGGCATCGGACTGCCACTACTCAGAGCAGCGCTCCTCAGCGAACAGGCTGTGCACGAGGAGCTCACAACCTTCGCCCAGGGTTTACGCATTGCCATGATTGCGACCGGCGCCACTTCGCTGAGCGATCTGGCCCGGCGTGCCCATCGTTCCGAGCAGTTTTTCACTTTGGTCGACCGGTACACCGCAACGGAACCGGTCAGTCGTAGCACCCCCCGTTACTGACGCATTGAGGTTGAAGATGGACGTAAAATCAGCAAAGACTAACCGCCCAGCAACAGCAACCACTGAGCCCCAGGCGGACTACGGCACCGCCCAGGAGCGTGAGGACAGCGAACTTGCCAGCGACCGGAAACCTGAGGCTCAGTCTTCCAGACTCCCAGGCTTCTATGAATTGCCGCGGTCAGAGCGCCTACGTGCCGTGCAGAGTTTTTCGCGGCTTGGCGACGGTGACATCGACGCCCTTGGTCATGCTGGTAATCTGCGCGGAGAGCTCATCGACGTATTTATTGAAAACGGTGTCGGCACCTTTGGCCTGCCGCTAGGGATCGCCACTAATTTTAAGGTCAACGGGCGTGATGTCCTCGTGCCCATGGCAGTGGAAGAAACTAGCGTGCTGGCTGCCGCTAGCCACGGCGCTAAGCTGGCAAGGGCGGGAGGCGGCTTTAACGCCAGCAGCACAGCTCCGGTCATGACTGGCCAAATCCAACTCATGCTGCAGCATGAGTGTGACTATGACGCCGTGCTGCAAGAGCGTAAACAACAATTAATTGAGTACGCCAATCGTGGCCAGGATCGCCTGCTGGCGCGCGGTGGTGGCGCGGTTGATCTCACCTGGCACTTCATACCTGAGATCCGCAGTCTGGTGCTGCATTTACACATCAACACCTGCGATGCTATGGGCGCTAACATCGTCAACACCATGGCTGAACGCGTTTCGACGCTGATGCCAGAGCTGCTGCCGGTTGATATTGGCCTACGCATCCTGACCAACTTGACAGACCGTCGTATGACCGAGGTCAGTTGCCGGGTGCCAAAGGCAGCACTGACGACGGCAGAGTTTGAGGGCGCGCGGGTGGCTGCACGTATCGTGATGGCTTACCAATTTGCGGCCCACGATGTGCACCGCGCCGCCACTAACAACAAAGGGATCATGAACGGCATTGACCCGGTCGTCATCGCCACAGGCAACGACTGGCGCGCGGTGGAAGCAGGGGCACACGCCTATGCAAGTCTGAGCGGCAGGTATTTGCCCATGGCCAAGTGGTCGCTAGACGATGCTGGTGATCTTATCGGTCAGCTTAAATTACCGCTGGCAGTAGGGGTCGTTGGTGGCGTGACAAGACTACATCCGTCGGCCCAGGCAGCCCTGAGCTTGCTTGGACAACCAGACGCACAAGAGCTTGCCAATATCATCGCAGCTGTGGGGCTAGCGCAGAATCTCTCAGCACTGCGCGCTCTGGCATCAGAGGGGATTCAACGCGGTCACATGAGTCTGCACCGTAGTAATCTAGACCTCCTCGATCGGCGAGGTGCTAGTAAAGAATGAGCTCTCACCTGCACGTCGCGGTCTCTGTACCAGGTAAAATCATGCTTGCCGGTGAATATTCTGCCATTGGTGGGGCACCTGCAACTGCCGCCACTTTAGACCGTGTGCTAACGGCTGAGGCGACCGAGCTGGAGGCACCTACCATTGATGGTTGTCGCGTCAGTTCTGACATTTGGGCCACCACCCAGCTGGTGCCTGACGGTAGTGCGCCCGCAGACTATCCGGACGAGCCGCTCCTCGCCACCGTCGCTGGCGCCATGCAGCTTTACGGAGTCAGCAACATTGAACTCAAAGTGTCGTCGGAGTTACCCGTCGCCTACGGTATTGGCTCATCGTCGGCTCTGAGACTTGCCGTCTTGGCTGCCTTCGGCGACATCGCAAGACAAAAACAGCAACTAGCACCGCTGGCCGAGGACGAGTTGGGCGCCGTCGCCCGCACGGCACTGCAGTTACAGCGCACGGCTCAGCAACAGGCGTCCGGCTACGATATCGCGACGCAGTGGATGGGTGGCATCGTGGTCAGCCAGACGAGCGCCGATATAAACACTTGGCCTTTAGCATTACAGCGGCTGGGCGAGGGAGCTACCGTCCGTCTAGCCAATTTTACCCATGTACTTGTCGGCGGACGAGGCGCCCCGACTGGATCAGCCATTGGCACGACGTCGCGCTGGCTCCGAGATGGCGGCAAGGGTGAAGCCAGATCCGATCAACTGGACCAGATTAATACAGCCATCAACGAAGCACTGTGGGCGATGCTCGGTGCCGATAGCGCGCTAGACTTACATCAGCTCACTTGTTTCAAAGATCTTGTCACAGCAACACGCAATCATCGGCGTCTATTTGCTGGCGCACCTGGGTTCCCGAGCGCACTTTTTGCACAGGCATCGCAAGTCCTAGGCTGGGAGGAACGTTGGGCCATGAAGACCACTGGTGCCGGTGGTGAAGATGCGGTCCTCATTTTCGGAAGTAGCGACGACGCGGCCAAGGTTGCCGCTGCGGTCGCCCCGCTTGGGTGGCATTTACTACCCTCGAGCTTTGGCGCGCAAGGCCTGCGCATCATGCGCACGAACATGCGAGAGGAGACTTAAGATGAGCTCATCCCGTGACACCGATTTTCAGGTAACGGTCGAGGTCCCAAGCAACATCGCCCTCGTAAAATATTGGGGCAAACGTGATCCGGAGCGGCAATGGCCCGCCAACGACTCGCTGTCGATGACGCTTAACGCCGCAAAATCCATCACCACGGCACGCGTTGTCCGTGGTGTCGGGGGCGACACGCTGCGACGCGAAGATCAAAACGGCAAGCTGGTCACGGTCGATCCAAGTGACAAGGCGCTGCGTCACGTTGCATTTCTGCGTCGTGAACTCGCCCTGGACGGAGCGCTCGATATTGCAACGCGCAACACGTTCCCTACCGGCTGCGGCATAGCCTCGAGTGCGAGCGGCCTGGGTGCGCTCACCTTGGCGGCGATCGGTGCTTGGACTGGCAGCAGCTCATTTGCAGAGCTTGCGGCCGCCGGCTTTGACCGTGAACGTCTAGCCGCTCTTGCCAGACTGGGATCGGGCAGCGCCTGTCGTAGCTTTCACAGCGGCTACGTGCTGTGGAGCGCAGGCCTAGAGCCTGATGCACAGAGTGTGATGCAGGTTTATGACCACGAGCACTGGCAACTGGCAGACTTGATCTGCATTGTCTCGCGGGAAGAGAAGGCGATCAGTTCATCTGCCGGACATCTGACTGCAGCCACGAGTCCCCTGTACCGCCCGCGGCTAGCCGGACTACCCGAGAGGATGCGTCGGGTGCGCGCTGCGCTTGCCGCCCGGGATTTAGACGCCCTAGGCGTGCAAATTGAGGCCGAGGCGCTAGAAATGCATGCCGTCATGATGACGGCAACACCGAGCCTCCGGTACCTGCACGATGCTAGCTGCGAACTTATCACATGGCTGAGGAACGAGCGGGAGTCCAGAGGACTACCAGCCTATTTCACCATCGATGCCGGACCCAACATTCACGTGATCTGTCAGCATGGGGATCGCGACAAGATTGCTACCCGCATTTTGGCGGCATTCCCCCAGGTGACCCTGATCAGCGACTGCACGGGTAGTGGTCCGCGTATCACGGGGAGGCAGCTCGCATGACACAGGTTGATTACGGAGCCAGATCGTCCGAGACCAAGGGGCCGGTTGCCGCGCAAAAAGTATTGCCCTCGGTGCAGGTCAGCGCGTCTGGCAAGGCCATCATAGTTGGAGAGCATGCGGTTGTTTACGGTGCGCGCGCCGTCGCGATGCCGGTGCCCAGTCTAAAAATGGCGGTGAATCTCACTCCCTCCGGTAAACAAGATCGTCACGGGCAACCGCAAATTCGTATGTTCATTGGCGGTCGACCGGCTACGTCCCATCTGCGGGGAGTGGTCGAGGACGCCTTCCGCGTCCTTGAGCTAGAGCCATTTGCTGTTGACCTTGAGGGTCACTCGACCGTCATGATCGGTGCTGGCCTCGGCTCGTCGGCAAGTCTTTGCATCGTGATTCTCAAGGCTATTGCCGCAGCTGCAGGCAAGGCGCTCGCGACGGTAGACTTGGCGCATTTTGGCAATCAGCTGGAGCGGCGATTTCACGGCAACCCCTCCGGTCTAGACACAGCCGCGGTGGCTCTGGAGCAAGCGATCTCCTTTCGCAAAGGCAGCGACCCAGAGGTGCTGCAGGTGACGCCACCAGTAGGTTCCGCTAAGTGGCGCTTTGCCCTGATCGACAGCGGTATTCGGTCATCGACGCTGAGCATGATTAAAGTGGCAGCCCCGTACTTTCAAAACAGCCAAGGGCCCGAGCGTATAGCCGCCTTTGACGCTCTGGCAGAACAAGTCATAAGCGGCCTCAGAGCGGGTAATCAAAGTCTGGTGGCCAAAGGCATGGAAGGGGCTGGGCGTCATCTAGCGGCCGCCGGTGTGGTCACGGAACCGCTGCGTACACTTATCGACCAAACTTTAGACGTGGGCTGCCTGGCAGCCAAACCAACCGGTGCTGGTGGCGGTGGTTGTATTTTGGCTCTTCTCGAGCCGACCCAGGCTGACAGCCAACTAGCAAAACTCAAAGAACGACTTAGTGGCACCTACGTGTGCGCAGTGGAGCTTCCATGACAAAAACATCCATCTCGATTGCCTATAGTCCGGATACCGATGATGCCTTTATGGTGCATGCACTGAGAGCTGGACTCATCGATACCGGGGCCTATGAGTTTACGTTTACCGCTGCCGATATCCAGCAGCTCAATCAAGCAGCCAAAGACGGCGTCTACGATGTCACGGCGATTAGTATCGCTGCCTATCCTGGACTCGCCGCAGAATATCTACTGATGCCAATTGGAGCCAGTATCGGTGACGATTTTGGCCCTGCGATTATTGTCAAACCAGGCAGTCATATTGAACAACCTAGCCAGCTACAGCATCGTAAAATCGCCGTGCCTGGCCTACAAACCTCAGCTTATTTTGCCGCGCGAGGCCTGATCGGCGCGTTTACAGCTGTGCCCATGAGCTTTCTCGACATCGGCGATGCGGTGCTCTCTGGCGCGGTTGACGCGGGCATTTTGATCCACGAGCTACAACTCAACTGCGAACAACGCGGCCTGAAAAAAATTGGCGATTTAGGGCTTATGTGGAGTGAGCGCTACCATCTGCCACTACCACTTGGCGCCAATGCTATTAAACGAAATCTCGGTGCTGACGTGATCACTGATGTGACGGCCATCATGCGCCGTAGCATTGAGGTGGGGTTGACCAATCGTCACGCCACTTTGGTCGAGGCCATGAAATCGTCAAAAGCTGACTTAGACCTCACGGGTGGCGAGAAATATATTTCCATGTACGTAAATCGTCGCAGTCTGGCTCTGCAAACCGATGTGCGCGAGGCTATCACGCAGCTTTTTGCCATCGGTGCTGACAGCGGACTTTGTGGCCCGATAAGCCTCAGCGATGCGATATACGAATAATCGTAGCCTCCGTTTCTAAACGTGCCATGGCTGACCAGGAGTAGACGATGGACATTATAAGCTCTGTAGCGAAAAAGCTCGATCAAGGCATTCGTCTTAGTGAAGATGATGCACTTGCCTTATTTCAGAGTAACGAACTAGTTGCCCTTGGCCAGCTAGCAGATCAAGTTAACCGCAAAAAAAATCGCGACTTGGTCTTTTACAACGTCAATCGGCACATTAATCCTACCAATATCTGTGCACTCAGCTGTAAATTTTGCGCCTATTCTCGCAAACCTGGCGAGGAGGGAGCTTACGCCTATTCCATTGAAGAAATGGTCACAAAGGCTGGCGAGGCCGTGGCTCAGGGTGCTACCGAAGTCCATATGGTGGGTGGCCTGCATCCGCGCTGGAAATTCGATCACTACAAAGACATGATTAAAGCGGTAAAAGCGGCTTTCCCTCATGTACACGTTAAGGCCTTTACCGCGGTCGAGCTGGATTGGTTAGCCAGACGCGCGCGCAAGACTATTGAGGAAGTACTGAGAGAGCTGCAGGACGTCGGTTTAGGCTCACTGCCGGGTGGCGGAGCCGAAATATTCCACCCAGAAATCCGCGATGTCATTTGTGATACAAAAGTATCGGCAGAGCAATGGCTGGACACCCACAGGTTGGCGCATCGCCTTGGTATGCACAGCAATTGCACGATGCTTTACGGACACATTGAAAATTACGGTCACCGTGTCGATCACATGCGCCGCTTGCGTGAGCTCCAGGATGAGACGGGCGGCTTCAATGCGTTTATTCCTCTCGCATTCCAGCCGTTTCAAAACGAGATGGGGATCGACCGTTATACGTTTGGCTATGATGACCTGAAGACCTTGGCGATCGCCAGGCTTTACCTTGATAACTTCAGGCACATCAAATCTTACTGGATCATGCTTGGCCAGGAAATTGCTCAGCTCGGATTGCAGTTTGGCGCTAATGATCTCGACGGTACGGTGATCGAAGAAAAGATTTCAAGAATGGCTGGCGGCCGCTCTGGGATGGCCATGAGCCGCAGCTTTATTGAACAACTCATCCACAAGAGTAAAAGGATCCCTTGCGAGCGGGACACGCTTTATAAGCCTGTGCGAGCACCTGAAGTGACGGCATTGCCTGACCCACGCGACATCGTGCGTCAAACGATCAATAAAGCAGACTACGGTGACACGCTAACGGGTGACGATCTTGAGCTCTTAGCGACGGAAGCCAGCCTGCACGATCTTGGACGGCTTGCTAGCGCACGCATAGCGACAGCTGACGGTGGACTCGACGGTAGTATTGCGCCCACGGCCACGGTTCGTCTGCCTGAATTTGCCGCGGCTGCTGAGGCTTTAACTAAACTAGTTGAGATCTGCGAAAGCAGCGTTACCAAGTTCACTCTTGAGCCGCGTGTCATTGCCCTCGATCTCGCGAGCCATGTGCGGGACGCTCATACTTGGTCGCTGCCGGCGCTCAGTGAACTTATTACCGCCTGCCGTGAGCGTTTCCCGCGCCAGGAGATTGCGCTTTGGGGGACCAAAGGTCTATGGCGTCTCGCAAATGCCGCCAGCCTCAAGCTGGACCAGGCAGCGCAGCTCCTCAGTCAGGCCGGTTTACAGCTGTTTGCCTCGAGCCCGGCTGAGAGCGAGACCGATCTGACCCACAACGAAGTGGCCGCAGTGCATGAAGCTCTGCACAAAGCGGGCATCGATACAGAGGCTAGAGTTGAGCTCTCGGCCCCCGCATTTAGCTCGGGCGAACCCCAATGGTCCAACTTCCTGCGCCGCGTGGAACTCTTTGCCCAGGTAAAGGCGCGTAGCAATGGTCTGCGTGGCGTCGCCGTGGCTGCGTCTCCCGACAGTTTTGTGACGACCAGCGAATACCTGCGCGCCGTGGCACTGACCCGTCTTGCGTCCGGCCATGGGGCGACGATCATCGCTCCGCTAGCGCAAATTCCGACTATCAGCCAGGTCCACGGCCTCGGGACGGCAAGCTATCAGCATCCAGCAGAAAAGGTTGCAGCGGTAGCGCTGCACTACGGAGCTAACGATCTCGGCGCCATCGATGTGGCATCACTGAGTCCCGTAGCTGTCATGCAACAGGTCCGCGCTGCTGGGTTTAGACCTATGCTGCGGGCCACCGTGAAGGAGCCCGTAAGCAGTGAAGTTACCGAATTAATCAGCAAATCTTTACGCCATGCACCAAGTGCGTTCGTAGATTAGAAAAGTCAGATAGAGAGCTAAGAATTTGGCCCCAACTTACCGATGACTGAACCAGAGACAGGGTGGTCTTCTCAGCTGGGTAACTAAGCCATGACGGACGCCAAAAAACTTGAAGCAGACAGACGGGCCCCAACCGTCGACTCAGCGCGCCTCATCGAGGCTGAAGCTGTCGATACGCACAGCGATCCGGCGGTGGGAATATTTTCTGGGCAACCAACAGGCCTCAAGGCTCCCTCCCAAGGAGGGCGACGCAGCAAAACTTTATTGCGGCGAATCGCACTGCATATGTTAGTGTTTTTCCTGATCGGTGTGGTGATGTTTGCCGTGGGAGCGGGCCTGGCACTCGCCCTATTTAATGGGGCACTAGACCAGTACACAGTGGTGGTCAAAGCCTGGGTACACGAGGCACGCGACATCTTGCAGCACCTTTTGAAATCGTCTTGAAATCACTTTGAAATCATCTTGAAATCAGTAGGACAGGTCACTAAAGGTTGATATGCAGTTCCTTCACGACGTACTTCATTTTCTTCAGCCCTACGGATCGCACAGTTACTTTGTGATTCTCGCGATGTTACTGGCCTGTGGCTTCGGCATACCCATGCCCGAGGATATTATTTTGATCACGGGTGGCATCCTCTCATCGCACGATATCACCAATTATTGGGGTGTCGTGGCCGTAGGCATGATCGGTGTCCTTGGCGGCGACGGGACTGTTTTCATGCTCGGTCGTCGCTTTGGCACCCGGATCAGAAGCCGCGCTTTTTTCAGAAAACTGCTGAGTGACCGCCGTGATCACCAGGTGAGGGGCATCATCCAGAAGTACGGTGACAAAGTGGTGTTTATGGCTAGGTTTATGCCGGGACTGCGAACCCCCATTTTCTTCACCTGCGGCAGCTACCATTTACCGCCCTGGAAGTTTATCCTCCTCGACGGTCTCGCTGCTCTTATTTCGGTGCCCCTGTGGATCTATGTCGGACATCTTTTCGGGAGCAACCTCGAGGAGCTTGAGATCAAAATCCGGCAGTTCCAGTTCGGGATTTACCTGGTTCTCGGTCTCATCGTGTTGGCATTTGTAGGCGCAGCACTGATTAAGCGCCGCGCCCTACGCAACCTACCGACCGAAGACGGCGCTCAGCCCTAAAGGCTGGCAGACAGCTGGCGCTCGATCGCTGCACCGCGGCCACGATAGACTTGCTCTTGGAGGAATTGCCGCTCCTCGGGTAAGGCACTTTCAGCTAAGATACGGCTCCACACACGCTGATCCGTATCCCAGCGATAACCGCGCTGACGTAGGATGTCTTTGGTCTCAAACGGTGAGCCCACCGCTTGCACCAAATACTCACGCTCATGGCTTCGTGCCACGAGCTCGTGCAAATGGTCGCCGATGAGCCTGAATGTGGTGGCGCAATCAAAGACTGCGCGGTGTGCGAAGGGATTCACAAAGCCATGATCAGCAGCCAGGTGGTTGAGGGCGAGAGTATTAAAATGCTTGCTGCGCCAATCGATGTGACGCATCGAGCATGCCCAATGCAAATTGAGACCTGCGAGCTCAGGCACACGGTCGATAAAGGATCGGTCGAAATCCGCATTGTGAGCGACAACGACACTGGCACGCGCCAGCATCTCCTGCACAATGGCCCAGTTGATCTGCTGTCCCGCGAGCATGGCGTCACTTAGGCCCGTGATTCTGATGATATCGGCGCTCAACTCGGTCCCCGGATCTTGCAGCGCACCATAAGTCCGCAGCAGGTGGGGCTTGCCAGATTCCCCCACCTGAAACTCTAAGAGACCGATTTCAATGATCTTATCTGAGGTCGGGGAGAGACCCGTGGTCTCAACATCGATAATTACCCCAAAATCCATGAAAAGACTCCTGTGACCGGATAGTTATGCCGGCATGTTGGTGTTCGGCGCGGACTGCCTTAAACTATAACCATATCCTCTGCCAATTTTCCAGCCTCACCGATTCGGAGCATCGACCCTCCCATGACGACGACACCGCGCCCTATTGCAGCGCTAGATGCTGAACTGGAAAAATCTTCCGTTGATCACCCGATCAACACTCATCTCCAGCTTGCAGTAGCATTGCAAACTACACCTGGCTTTAGAGCCTTCGCCATCAGCACCCCGGATGATGACGTCGTCGTGATCACACGCGACGGCCTGATTCAAATCCTCTTGGGTAGTACCGTTTGGCAGGCCATCGCAGACTTCCAGGTGTACTTGCAACAGGCGAGCAGTGACTCATCGATTTGCTTGGTTTGCACTGGAACCCACACGGAATTGGCTGCACTGCCTGAATACATTAGCAACAGCCCCGATATCCAACTACTTGGATTGCCGCTGCATCCCTCGGCCCTCTACCCCATCGTCCACAACATTTATAATATGCAGACGCTGCTGCGCTACGAGCGCAATAGCTCCCTTGAGGTACAGGAATCCAGCCAAGCAGTTAAACACATCATGTCCATCTCGCGCGAACTTAACGGAGAGCGCGACATCCCCAAGCTACTCGATCTCATTCTATTAAAGGCGCGCGAGATCACCAACGCCGACGCAGGATCCATCTATACTGTGGATTCACCAACCAATCGTGTGCAAGACGGTAGTATTCAGTTTCACCGCACGCAGAATCACTCGATCAGACAAAATCTGTCGACTTTTTCCCTACCTGTAAACGAAAAATCCATAGTCGGCAGTGCCTGTATTCATGCCGTCTCGATTAACATTCAGGATCTTTATCAGCTAAGCGAAGACCCCGAGAAAAATCCCTATGGCGCTCGTCACGATAAAACTTGGGATCAGCGCATAGGTTATCAGTCACACTCGATGCTAACCGTGCCGATGTTCGACATTAGCCACAACATCATCGGTGTCATTCAGCTCATTAATCGCAAAAAAGATCGAGAAGCTAAACTCACCTCTCCTGAGTCCTTCACCGAGCAAGTGATCCCATTTGACGAACGCGACCAGGAGATGGCAGAAATCGTTGCCCAGCAAGCAGGGATCGCGCTCGAAAACGCCAACATGCACCAGAATATCCAGGACCTCTTCGACGGCTTGGTGACTGCATCGGTCACTGCCATCGAACAACGAGACCCAACCACCAGTGGTCACTCCCACCGTGTGGCCGCCTTGACGGTGGGCCTGGCTGAGATCGTCAATAAATGTGATGCGGGTCCGTACAAGGCCTCGTTCTTCAATGACGATCAGATTCAGGAAATTCGTTACGCCTCGCTTCTGCATGACTTCGGTAAGTTGGGTGTACGAGAAAACGTTCTGACCAAGGCCAAGAAACTCTACCCGAGTGAGTTAGAGCGTCTTTTCATGCGCTTTGAACTCATTCACGCCACGCTTGAGGTCGACTATCTACGCAAAGTGATCCAGTATCTGCAGTCGCCCGATCAATTTCCTATGGGAGCCAATCCCTATACTTTTGAGTACGAAAAAAACCAAAAGATCGCCGAGCTTGAAGAGCATCTGCGCTTTATCAACAAAGCCAACGAGCCTACGGTGCTCGAACAAGGTGGGTTTGAAAAACTCAAGGACATCGCTAATCTGAGCTACCGCAACCTAAGGAACGAGCGCCATCCCTACCTGCTCAGTGAAGAGCTGAAAGCTCTCTCCGTTTCGCGCGGGTCGTTGACCCGTGAGGAGTTTGCTGAGATTCAAAGTCATGTCGTTCACACCTATGAATTTTTGCGCAAGATCCCTTGGGGTAAAAAACTTGCCAACGTGCCGCAGATCGCCGCCAAGCATCATGAGAAACTTGACGGTTCCGGCTATCCTCATGCGGCGCAGGTAGGTGAGATTCCAACGCAGTCTAGAATGATGACCATCGCGGATATTTTCGACGCTCTCACAGCTAAAGATCGTCCCTATAAGAAAGCCGTGCCAGTTGATCGCGCCCTTGACATCATTGAGATGGAAGTTAAAGGTGGCAAAATCGACTCGGAGCTCTTCCGGCTGTTCTGTGAGGCGAAAGTTTATGAACCGGTGCTCGACCCCAACTTTAAAAGTAACATCTGAGCCTTGACTATAGCTAGAAATAGGATGAGCACCCATCTCCTGCGTCAAGCCTATGCGCAGGGATATTTCCCTATGCCTCATCCACATAGTAACGAACTCCTCTGGCTAAGTCCCGATCCACGCGCCATCATTCCTCTCGACGGACTCCATGTGTCGCGCTCCCTCGAACGCACGATCCGACGTGGGCACCTCACCTACACTTATGACATGGATTTTGCGGGAGTCATGCAAGGCTGTAGCGAGCGTCCCGACACCTGGATCACCGATGAGTTTAAAACGGCCTACCAGCGTCTACACAAGGAGGGGTACGCCCACTCCGTCGAGATTTGGCAGGATGATAAGCTGGTTGGAGGCGTCTACGGCGTGGCTTTGCACGGTGCCTTTTTCGCTGAGTCGAAATTTCACCGCGTTCGTGATGCCTCTAAAATGGCAATCGTTAAATTAGTCGAACGCATGAAGATATGCGGTATGGAACTGCTTGAGGTGCAATTCCTCACCGACCATCTCAAAACTCTGGGGACCATCGAAGTACCCCGCCGTCAATACCTGCAGCTGCTCAGTCATGCCTTAAGCAGCCCAGCTAAATTCACCCCAGTGTCGCCATAGCCACTTGCCGTCACCAGCGCATCATCGCTGAGGCCCACATAAATCCGGCTCCAAAGGCTGCCATGCATACTGCATCTCCTGCATTAACGCGGCCTGATCTGACAACTTCGTCCAGGCACATCGGGATGGAGGCAGCCGAGCAATTACCGTAGCGCTCAATGTTATTGAAGGTTTTGGTGAGTGGCTGCTCCAGCTGTTTCATCACCGCCTCGTTGATGCGCAAGTTTGCCTGATGAAAAAGATAGAGATCAACATCGTTCGGCGTCATGGCATTATGACTCAAGGCAGTCGCCACCGCCTCTGGCATACGTGTGACTGCATGTTTGAATACCTGCCGCCCCTCCATTTTCGGATAATGAATTCCGGCGGCCATGATCTCTGGCGAGATCATCGGTGATTGACGCGTCGACGGCGCCTCGATCTTAAGTAAATCCCTGTGAGCCCCCTCGGCATAGACATGGACCGATAACAATCCCCGCCTACTATCGTCGCTCGGCACGAGGACACAAGCACCAGCACCGTCGCCAAAGAGCACGGAAACGTCCCTACCAGGCGTCGAGAAGTTGAGGGCACGCGAGTGGCACTCGGCTCCCACTAAAAGCACCCTTTTGTACTGACCAGATGTGATGAAGGCCTGAGCAACGTTAAGGCCGTAAAGGAATCCGGAGCATTGATTCCTGATATCCAGAGCTGGCGTCGTGCCACATCCGAGGTAGTCCTGCAAAAAGGCACCCGAACCAGGGAAATAGTAATCGGGACTTAGCGTCGCAAAGATGATCATATCGAGATCGGTACTCTTAACCCCAGCCATATCAAGGGCTGACTTTGCGGCCTCTAGCGCTAGGTCAGAGGGTCCAAGGCCTTCCGCGGCATAACGCCGCTCGCCGATCCCACTGCGCTGCCGGATCCACTCGTCGGAGGTATCCATCAGCTTCTCTAAATCGAAATTCGTGACGACCTTTGGGGGGACGTACATGCCGGTACCAACAATACGCGCTCGGGGAGTTGTGGCCATATCATATACCTCTGCGGAATTTAGTAAGACCATGGATCAACGTTACTGGACAACCATCGGGCGCCTAGATCTGCCTAACGCTAGCGCGGACTCGTGGTATCCACCTATAGCCTCAGCTAACGACTCGCCTAAGGCGCGAAGGTCACGGGGCTTAACCCATCGACCCGTCTTACCAGCTAAACCATATGTAGACTCAAGCGTCAAAGCCATAACGCGATCTTTAAAATTGAGCCACCACCATGTCTCCGGTAAGCGGCGCGCTAGAAAGTAGTTGCCTCCGTCCACCGGTGGCGCCATCACGCGGTCCTGACCGTAGGAAGCGGCAAGAATATTTATAAATTTAATTTGTTTATCATAAAGCTGAGCCTCGCGTGCCGCGTACCCCTTGGCCATCGGACCAAAGTGCGGAAAGGCAAAGATATTGTCACTCGGTTGACCGGCTGACGTGTGTAAATTAAGGGCAATAGTCACTGGAACTCCACTGGCCAGCATGTCACGAAAAGCTTTATTCAGCAGCTTTATCTCCACTGGTGTCTTCTGACTGTCCAGTTTGAGGCTGGAATGCGGTGACGGTATCCACTGCCCTTCGAGATTTATTCCCGCCGTATTGGTGCGATTATTGCCAGCAATCACGCCATCAATATTAACCATAGGTATGATGGAAAATATCACTCTATTGCGTAGCGAGCGTGCTGATTCTCCGTCGCTTAATAGAAAATTGATCAACCCTTCAAGAACCAGAGAACTCCCGACCTCTCCTGGGTGGGTGCGGGCGTGGATAATCACGCGCTCCTTAGCATTGATGCCTTGCTGCTCCGTAATCGTGACCATGGGAATACGACTACCGCCTGGCGTACGACCGATATAGCTGATTTTGACATCAGGCTTATCTTTGATCGCATCAAGATAGTGGACTAACCGGGAATATGTGTAAGGAATATAACGCGCAAACCAAATCTTCGACTGCTTGAACTGCTGCGTTATTTGGATACTTTGCGGACTCAGTTGCTTGACAGAGGATGCGGCAAACTGAATCCAATCAATATTATCCAGGGAATAGAACGGCAAGAAATAGTGTGGAATTCCTAGACCCTCGATCGTCAGAGTCACGGGCTGATCTGTCGGCAAATCATCTAAACTAAAGTAATACCACTGGCGCCAAGAATGCGGCAGCGCATCATCATTATCGCTACGCATTTGCACGGTATAGGAGTGAGGTGAATGCTTAACCACTGCCCCTATGTTGCCACCCTCAAAAGTGGCCGTGTTGCGCGTCTTAGGCACGGCAAAACGACCCACCTGAGCCAAAGCCTCCACCTGTCCTAGCGGACTCTGGGCGAGCAAGGCGACTGCGCGGCGTTCCTCAAGATGGATGAGCCCAGCCCAAACAAGAGACGTCGCTAGAGTCCCGACACAAACAGCCATACCAGCGGCCGCCAGAGTGCCGCCATGAATCCTTTGCAAGCGCTGAAGTAGCCTATATTTGGCCAAGTGCTACCAAACCTCGTCTTCGAGTTGTCTAGGGTCGGCCCCATCTTGGGGTAAGAGGTCATCCATACCCGCCTTAACGTCTACCTGCGGCGCATCGGATCCACTATCTAAGTCATTGATGACTGCATCGGCAGTTACTTCTGCCTGCGTGCCCGCTGTAATAGCTTGTCCGCTTGCTGGCGCAGAGGTCGAAGTGGATGCAGGACGAGGCGCCACGGCGGCCCCACTTTGGGGTTCAGCTTTGCCACCACCATTGGTTGCTTTTGCACTCTGCTGGTCGCCACGCTTTCCGTCATCATCGTAGTAGCGCACTTCGTCGACATTCACGTTCTCGTCGCTCTCAGGCGTGGTGGCCGGAGCCGCTACACCGCTACCAACGCCTGGCAGAGTGCTTTGATCTTGGGCCTTGTAGGGACTAAACATCCGCAGTGGGGCGCCGCCGCTAAGAGGCATACTAACGACGGTTTCCACCACACTGGCACGGAATTCGTCACTGGCAGCACTGGCCGACTCACCCTCGCGCGAACTATCAGACGTACCGATGGCCTCCTGATCGGCCGTACCGCCAACGATGACACCGCGCGGCATATCAATGGCGAGCGGTGTCGCCCTGTCTTCGGTTTTCAGCGGCCATTCCTGTTTGGCCAACATCGTTAGGTCGAGGACATCAAGCATCTCGCCGTATTTCTTTTTATCAATAATTTCTTTAGCCAAACCAATCCACGCCGGGAGCGCTCCGAGGGCTCCCGTGATGTTGAGACCACCAGCGCGCATCTGCATATTCCGGTCGTATCCCGTATAGGCAGCCAACACATAGCTGTTTTCAGGATCTAGTGGCGCCCCTTTTTCGACTGGATAAGGGATAAATCCTGCGAAATTGGCATTATTGTAGTCGTTAGTCGTTCCGGTCTTACCAAAGGACGGGATCCGAATGCGCTTCTCACCGGGCAGGACTTTGTTGCCTCGGTTCTCCTTGGCTTGCAACACATTACCCTCGCCACCCAAGGTCAAGTAGAGCTCTGACCTGGCGCGACGCCCGGTGCCGTGTGTCACTACCCGTTTTAAGATCTCACGCATCTGTAGGCCAAACTCAGGGAGCACCAACTGATACTCACTACGCTTGGGCTCGAACAACGTGTTGCCAAAGCGGTCTTCAATACGGCGAATCAAGTTGACTTGGTTAGGGGGACCTTCCTTGTAATACCTGTACGTCTTGCCGCTGACGAATGTTTGGTAGATCTTGGCGACCTCGGCCAAAGTCACGACATTAGTCCCCAGGGGGAACGACAGTACCGGCTCGATACTACTTGTGACACCCATAGCTTTAGCAAGAGATACGAGGTAGTTGAGGCCAACGGCGATTTTAAAATCGTGATGGTTATAATAGCGGAAGAGGTCGTAGTCCTCTTGGCGAGCCATCACTTGCTCGTAGTGTTTATTGACGTAGCCGTCCAGTAATTGCTCGTTGCCGTGCGGCATCCAGCCATCGATCAGGACGTCATTTAACGTGATATCAGCCGAGCCAAATAGTGCACTGCCGCCCCAGATCGCCTGCACATCCATCGGCGTCATGGGGCGCCCTGCAGGCATCATAAGGCGCTCGATTTCGGCCTTATTCTTGTAATCGCGCTGGGGCGCCTCGCCGGGCAAAGTCATGACGTAACCAAGCGCCGGTTTACTAAGCCCTGGCAAGACGCGGAAATGATCTAGTAGAGGCTTCACCTGCGGATCAACCGCGGCGGCCTCTCCCCCCTTGGCCTGCACGGCCTGTTCGATCAACTTCCAGTCGGCCACCATCTGTTGATCGAGAAGTTGATGTCTCAGGAAATTGTTGCTGGCGAGACGAAGTTTGACGGATTTTTGCGTCGGTGACAGGTCATCTTTGGCGAGTAAGATATTTTGCAATTCGCTAGCATAGCCCCGGCCCCACCACATCTTCTTGAGGCGTTGCTGAAATTCAAAACTTGATGTGTATTGCACGTCGAGCATCAGATCATTGATCGCGTTGGTCAGCTGAAACTCGCGCACGCCATCATTATCAAGCTGAACCCCCATGGCCCGCGCAACGCGGAAATGGAAATCACGCGGCGCCTCACCTGGGTGAGGCAGGAGATCCATCACTCCCATGAGTGATTTGAACTGATCGAAATTGAGCTTGTCGGCCAACTTACTCGTGAGGGACACCGATGCACAGTTCTCGGACATGATCCCTGCCCAAAGCATCGACACTTCTTTATAGGGACTGTCATGGTCTGGCCGCGGATAGTAAAACCGACTCTGGAACGGGAAAATCTGACGCTCGTTATCAAGCCTATCTAAGATCGACCAACCTAGCTGCAAGGCAGCAAAATACACCACCGGTTTGAAGACCGATCCGGGTTGCCTTTTAGCTTGCATAGACCGGTTAAAGCCGTGGGTGTCAAAACCGGAAACCACAGCCCTGACTTCACCTTTATCGAGCGCGATGAGTCCGCCGTTGACGCGCGGCCTTTTCATGAGCTCGCACACGCCCTCATGAGTCTCCACGTTGTATTCGCGGACCTCCATATAGAGGACATCGCCAACCTTAATCTTCTTGACGATGTCGGCTGCTACGACCTCAGGTTTTTGGTAGTAGGGCAATGCTACTTGTGAGGCATAGCGCTTAAGGGATTCGTAGGGGACGGTGCAGCTTGGCAGACCAAAGGTGATTTTCAGCTCGGGTTCTTTAGGCGTCCCGGCGATAGCTGCAACCTCGCCAAAGTAGAAGTCATTGATCGTCAAGCTGCGCAGCTTGCGGTAGTAATCGGGACGCTCCTGCTTAAAACCCTTAAGTATGGATTCTAGACGCGACAAGTTACGGCGCACAGCAAGCTGCCCCGCCTGCTGGAGTTCCCCGTCGATGGTGCTAAATATTTTAAGTCCTGCGGCGTTTAGCTCACGGGCATCTTCCATACCAAGAGCCTCGAGGATCTCCTTGCGCTGCAGCTGCTGACTGATCAGGTCGACCAGGGCCACTTCGTCCGTACGGAAGCTACCCCGGTTAAATTTGACAGGCTCGTCCCAAGCTTTTTTAAAGTCCTCTTCACTGATCCAGCCCTGCTCATACATGCGCCTCAGTACGTAGTTCTTACGGTTAAAGGCGCGCTTGATCGCCCGCTCGCGCCGCTCCCGCGTGTACTTGATAAATGGATCGTACTGGCTGGGCCCCTTTACAGAACCAGCGATAAACGCTGATTCGATGAGGTCCAGGTCTTTTACGTCTTTATTGAAGTAATATTTGGCAGCAATACCAATGCCACGTCCATTGCCCGAGACGTGAAACTGATTGAGGTAGAATTCCAGTATTTGACGCTTGGAATAAAGGCGCTCCAACTGAAGTGCGGCTATAGCCTCTTTGACCTTACGGCTCAATGTGACATCCCACCAGCCCAGGATGTTACGCGCTGTCTGCTGCGTGAGTGTTGATGCACCACGCATACGTCCGCCCTTGAGCACACCAATCGCCGCTGACGCGATGGCCGCCGGATCGATCCCGTGGTGGTGATAAAAGTTTTTGTCCTCGGCAGCGATCAGTGCATTGATCATAGTCGCCGGCACTTCTTCGATCGGGACATAGCGCCGATGGGCGTCACTAAAGATGGAGCCAATCGGCGTCTTCTCGTCCAACATATAAATGTTGGTCTCTTCGTTAATGCGGGCAAGAATCGTTGCCTTTTTAAGGCTCGAGTCGTCGCCAAAATAAACCAGGCCGTAGACCACGGATAGGACACCGAGGAGTCCAGCTATCGCACTAACTACCGAAGCCGCAAAGCCCCATGCAGCAAATTTAGCAAAAGACCTAATAGAGATCGCCATCACGACTCCGATGCAGAATTTACCCTATCCTATCATGGCCGCAACCCATGATAAACTGATGGGATGAGACCATTTTTCCTCACCTTCACCTTAATGCTACTCGCCTCAACAGCCGAGGCCCGAGTGTACGAATCATTTGCCGATGTCGCCGAACGCGCTATTCCAGGCGTCGTCAACATCCGCACCACGATTTACTCGGGCAACAAGGATCCAGCACTGGATCTTTATCAGTTTTTCCTTAACGGCACACTACCAAGGTCGGCGCAGACCCACTCCGTCGGTTCCGGCGTGGTGATCGATAACCAAGGCCACATCTTGACCAATCATCATGTGGTCGAGAACGCCAGCGTCATCGAAGTTTTGTTTGCCAAGACTAAACGCAAGGTCAATGCAACGATTGTAGGCATCGACCCAAAGACGGATTTGGCTCTGCTGCGCACGCAACTGCCACCCGGCGTCAATTGGCTCGATCCAGGTGATAGTGATCTCTTGCGCGTTGGCGATGTCGTCCTGGCCATCGGTAACCCTTTCGGCTACGCGCACACAGTCACGAGTGGCATCATCTCGGCTAAGGGGCGCGTCATCGGCGCTGGACCTTACGACGACTTCCTGCAGACCGACGCAGCCATCCATCCAGGCAACTCGGGTGGGCCCTTGATCGATATCCGGGGACGGGTCATCGGCATCAACACGGCCGTGGCGGCAGAAGGCCCGAACATAGGCTTCGCCATCCCCATCAATATCGCCCGCGCTGTCGTCCGCGACCTACTGAAATTCGGCAAGGTCAAAAGACCCTACATCGGTATCGTCGGGAAAAACATACTCTCCACCGACGAGGTAGAGTCCGGTGACACGCTGGGCGGTGTTTACGGGGTGATCATCACTAATCTGATCGTTGAGGGCCCCGGCTACAATGCGGGTCTCAAAATCGGCGATCTCGTCATGGCTATCGACAACGAGAAGGTCCTGGACATGAACCAACTGCAGCGCATGATGAGCACACGCAGCCCCTCTGATCACATCCGCCTGAAGATCTATCGCCGCGGCCGCGGGTTCATGCACGTTAATTTGGGCTTGGAGGAGTTTCCTCGCGCCAGCGACCTGCCGGTATCCAAGGATCTCTTTTAATCTTCGGTCAGTCGAGGAGGGTTACCTATGATACTGCGTAAGCTAACCAGTGCATTTTTACTGGCTGCACCTTTGAGTGCCTACGGTCAGGCCGGTGCAGTTAATAGCCTCGCCTTGTGGAGTCGGAAGCCCGGTAATTTTACTGACATTGAGAATCCCGAGAAAAACAATCTGAAGACACTGGACCTGTCTCATTTTAAGCTCCAAAAACGCACCATGCGCGACGCCCAGTATGAACGTGACGTGACCTATAAGGGTATTCCCCTCAGCCAAATTCTTAGTAGCTATAAGCCCAGCGACCAGGATGATATGGCGATCCTACACTTCGATAATGGCATGGCCATCCCGCTAATGCTTGAACCTGGTGTCCTCAGTCGCCTGGACCCATTTTTAGCTCTTGAGATCTGCGAGACAAAAACTGAGTGCGTCACGAGTTTCCCGAGCATCGGCAAGGACGAAGTGTACGGCCTGTCGGATGACCCACGCCCCCTGACTTTTACGTGGAACAAAATCGTCGTATCCAAAGAGTGGCACCCGGCGGTGCCTGCTGGCAAGAGCGGCATTTTTAGCCCCTGGCGTCACGTTGATTCCTTGGCTGGCATCGAGTTTGTCAATGCAGCGGCCTACTACCGCCAGTTTGAGTTTGGCAAAGGGAGTGGCGAGAAGGTTTTTAAAGCCCGCTGCCAATTCTGCCATGGCATCAGAAATGTCGGTGCTCGCTACGGTTGGGATTACGCCACTCCACTGGCGATCTACGAAAAAAGGTCACCAGAGCATCTCCTAAACCACGTGAAGTATCCTAAGGTACTTGCCAAGAAGAAGGGCCTGATGATGCCCACCCAGGACGACGTGACCCTGTCCGAGATGCAAGCCCTTTGGCAATGGATGAAGACTGGCGCCAAGCGCAAGAGTCTGCCCGCATACCAGCCATGATGGTGTGAGATAGCGGCCCTTATTTGCAAATTTTGACGTCGGCTGATGCAAGATCCGCTAGGCCTTAAGCACTGAACTGCTATACTGCGCGCAGTTACCCAGGGCTTTAACTTTCCGGCTGTGGCCAGCAGTCGGTCATTCTAGCGAGGATCCATGCAAGATCAGCAGCTCGTCAATTTGTTCAAGGGCCTAGTTATAGACGGCGTCCACCATGCCAATAGCGGCCACCCGGGCGGCCCGATGTCGAGCATGGACCTAGCTTACTTGCTATACTCCGAGTTCTTGCAATTTGATCCTGACAATCCGAAATGGCTGGGACGTGACCGTTTCATCCTGAGTGCTGGACATATGTCGATGCTGCAGTATGCCATGCTTTACGGCATCGGATGGTTGGGGATCGACGATCTGAAATCGTTCCGCCAGCATCATTCGCGCACACCGGGCCACCCGGAAAACTTTCAAACACCCGGCGTCGAATGCACGACTGGCCCTCTGGGCCAAGGCTGTGCCATGTCGCTCGGCTTCGCGATCGCGGCGCGCCACCTGGGCAGCGTGCTCGACAAAGAGCTCTACAACTACCGCACCTGGGTGCTCTGCAGTGACGGCGATCTTCAGGAAGGCGTGGCTCTCGGCTCGGCCTCGCTCGCTGGCCATCTTAAATTGGGTAATCTTGTCTGGATCTACGATAAAAATCACATACAGCTCTCCGGACCAACGAATAAATGCATTTCGGATGACTATGTTAAAGTGTTCAGCGGCTTTGGCTGGCAGGTGCTCAGCATCGACGGCCACAACCACGCTGCGATTCGGCGCGCTTACGAAACCGCGCGCAAGACCTCGGACCGCCCTACCATCATTATCGCCGACACGGTGATGGGCAAGGGCTGTGCCACCCTCGAGGGCACGGCCAAGACCCATGGATCTCCCCTGCCTGAAGCTGAGCGCCAAGCGACTAAGGCCAACCTAGGGATCCCCGATGGCGAGAGTTTTTACGCACCGTCGACGCTTCGCTCCCACTTTCAGCGCAATTTTGCAATGCTGAGAGCCACGGCTAAAGCTTGGCACGCGCGGCAAGAGCACCTCCTGGAGACTTCGCCCGAATTCCGGGCGCGCTGGGTCCAGCACTATCAGCCTGTCGAGTCGGCCAAACTTTCGCCCGTGCCTTGGACGCTGGACAAAGATATCCCGACGCGTAATGCCTTTGGCGACATCATCAAGCACTGGGCAAGCGAGTTGCCGCAGCTATTTGGTGGTAGTGCCGATCTGGAGCCGTCCAACATGACCGGGGCCTTTGCCAAAGGCGTGGGTGACTTTGACGCTGAGCATCACGGCGGTCGCAACCTCAACTTCGGCGTGCGTGAGTTCCCGATGTCGGCACTCTGTAACGGCATCGCACTCCACGGTGGCCTCATCCCCTTCGATGCGACATTCCTAAGCTTTGCTGACTATTCACGGGCTGCCTTGCGCCTCGGCGCCATCCAGCGCGTGCGGGTGATCCACGAGTTCACGCACGACTCTTTTTACCTCGGTGAGGACGGCCCTACGCACCAACCAGTCGAGCAAGTGATGGCATTGCGCCTTATTCCGAAACTCTACGTCATGCGTCCGGCCGATCCGCAAGAGACCGAAGTCCTGATGCGCAGGGCGTTGGAGCTAGAGTTACCAAGTGCCCTGTGCCTGACGCGGCAGAAGGTGCCGTATCTTAAATTGCCTAAAGAGAAGCTGGCCCATGCGGCACGCGGTGCCTACATCGTCCATGATACACCCGACGCTGATCTTCTGATCCTGGCCACGGGTAGTGAAGTTGGCCTGGCCCTCGCGGCGGCAGCGCAACTTAAGGACTACCGTACGCGTGTGGTATCGATGCCCTGCTGGGAGCTCTTTGCTGAGCAGACCAAAACTTATCAGGAATCGGTACTGCCACGCACCCTCACCCGCCGGGTCTCGATCGAAGCTGGAGCTACCCTAGGCTGGGAGCGGTTTACCGGACTACAAGGCTTGAATATAGGCGTCGATCACTACGGAGAGAGCGCTCCGGCTGAGGTGCTAGCTAAAGAGTATGGCTTCACGGCTGAGGCAATATGTGAGAGGATCGCTAAGCATTTTCCCCATTGAACCCGAAGGACCCTAGGAGCTGATGATGAGTTTGAAGATCAGACGGGCGGCAGTATTGGGTGCAGGCGTGATGGGTGCGCAGATTGCGGCCCATTTAGCAGCGGCTGGCGTCAAGGTACACCTCCTCGACCTAGCTAGCAACGAACCGCCTCAGGACAAAAATCTGGCAAAGCTGGTGGGCAAGCACTTCCGCTCCCAGAGGGCCATCCTCGCGATCGAGAATTTAAAGCAGCTGAAACCGTCGCCGCTCTACTCTAGCGGCGTCCTTGCCAGTGTGGTGCCGGGTAACTTTGACGATGACATGGCTGTCCTTGCTGACTGCGACTGGATTCTCGAGGCAGTGGTCGAACGCCTCGATATCAAGCGCAGCATCCATAAACGCATCGCCGAGTATGCTAGGCCGCATGTACCGATCACGACAAACACCTCGGGCATTAGTCTGGACGAGATTGCCAAGGAGCAGTCAGAAGAGTACCAGGCGCGCTTTTTCGGTACGCACTTCTTCAATCCGCCGCGCTATATGCGCCTCCTTGAGACCATTCCCCATCCCCGCACCAATGCTAAGCTCCAAGCCGATCTCGAGACCTGGATCGTCGAGCGTCTTGGTAAGGGCATTGTGCACGCCAACGATACGGTCAACTTCATCGCTAACCGTATCGGCGTCTTTGCCAGCCAAGCCGTCCTGCATCACATGGATGAGCTCAAGATCAATATCGAGACGGTCGACAACCTGACCGGTCCGCTGATCGGTCGCGCTAAATCGGCGACCCTGCGCACTGCTGACGTTGTTGGTCTTGATACGTTCGCCGCCGTGGCACGCAATACCTATGAAAAAGCGCCTAACGACCCCTATCGTCAGTGGCTCCAAACACCCAAATGGATGCAGGAGCTCATTGAGAAGGGCGCCCTCGGTCAAAAGACCAACAGTGTTGGTTTTTACAAAAAAGACAAGGACGCCAGAGGCAACACGGTGATCTTAGCCTACAGACCGGAGACCAAGACCTACGTCGAGCAGCAGGTTAAGACCTTCCCTTGGGAGGCTGACACCGACAAAGAGCGTGACACGGTTAAGCGCATTCAGATCATCCTTAAGAATAAGGACGAGGGTGCCCAGCTGGTGTGGCGCACGCTGCGCGACACGTTCAGTTACTCAGCGCTCCTCGTTGAAGACATTGCTGGTGGCAACATCCAGGCTGTCGACAATGCGCTCAGCTGGGGCTTTGGCTGGGAGATGGGTCCCTTTGCTCTGTGGCAAGCCCTCGGCTACGACGACGTACTGGCGCGCCTCACCGACGAGAAGGTTAAGTTACCTACGTGGGCTAAGCCGGGACTTAAGTTCTACGACGTAGTGCCAGGCAGCAAGGAGTGGATCGCCCAAGGTGGACCACTGAGCGAGCTCAAGGTCCAAGGTGGCCAGACCAAACTCGTCGCTCTGCCCAAACCCGACTATGCTTACCGTCTCCCATCGCGGGAAAATAAAGACGATAAGCGCACGGTCATCTCCAATAAGAGCGCCAGCCTGGTCGACATCGGCGACGGCATCGCCTGCCTCACCTTCCACTCGAAAATGAACAGCCTCGACGAGAGCATCACCGAGCTGATGCTGCAATCGGTCAACAAAGTGAAGTCCGACTTCGGCGCCCTCGTCATTGCTAACGACGCGCCCAACTTCTCGGCTGGCGCCAACATCAAGATGATTCTTGATGCCATCCACGCCAAGAAGTGGAGCGACATCGACAGCTTCCTCCGGGCATTCCAGGGCTCACTGCAGGCCGTGAAATTTGCGCCGTTCCCAACCGTATCGTGCCCGGCTGGCTTAGTCCTGGGTGGCGGCTGCGAGGTCACCCTACATACGACGCTGCGCGTTGCTGCGGCTGAGACCTATGCTGGTCTCGTTGAGGCAGGCGTTGGTCTAATTCCAGCAGGTGGCGGTACCAAAGAGTTGGCACTGCGTGCTTACGAGATGAATAGCTACGCGGAGAAGGGTGATCCCTCGGCCTTCTTGCAACGCGCCTTCATGCTGATCGGTATGGCGCGCGTTTCGGCCTCCGCGTTCGAGGCGGTCGAGATGGGACTACTGCCGCAGACGACGCAGATTTCGCTATCGCGTGAGCACATTGTCCACCGCGCTAAACGCGCCGCGTTGACCATGCTCGCTGATGGCTACGTACCGAAGACTCCGGCCGTTGGTATCAAAGTGGTTGGTGACCCAGGCATCCAGACGTTCCGCATGGCGCTCTACAACATGGTGGAAGGTCGTCAGATATCGGCCTACGACGCAGTGGTTGCCACCAAGATGGCGACAGTGCTCTGCGGTGGTGAGGTTGATGCGGGGACGCTCATCGATGAGCAGTACCTGCTTGATCTCGAGCGCCGCGTCTTTATCGAGCTGTGCCAGGAACAAAAGACGGCCGACCGCATCCAGCACATGCTGGCTTCGGGTAAGCCCCTGCGTAACTAAACCATCGCCAAGCGAACCGGAGGAATATTTCGATGAAATCCGCATATATCGTCTCCCCGCTGCGTTCTCCAGTCGGCAAGGCCGGCCGCGGTGGTTTACGCACCAAGCGTCCTGATGATCTGGCCGCTGATGTGATCCGTGCTGTTGTCAGTCATAGTGGTGTCGATCCGAAGTTGATCGAAGATGTGATCATCGGCTGCGCCATGCCCGAGGGCGACCAAGGCATGAATGTGGCACGCTTTGCGCTGCTGCTCGCCGGTCTACCGGAGTCGGTCCCTGGTGTCACCGTTAACCGCTTCTGTTCCTCGGGCCTCCAGACGATCGCCATGGCGGCGTCGCAGGTGCGGGCAGGGGATGCTGACTGTGTGTTGGCTGGTGGTACAGAGTCCATGACTATGGTACCGATGATGGGCTTTAAGCCAGTAGGCAGCCGCACCATCAACGATCATCATCCAGATTTTTACCTAGGTATGGGTCT
Source organism: Deltaproteobacteria bacterium (assembly GCA_016874735.1). Classification (NCBI taxonomy): domain Bacteria; kingdom Pseudomonadati; phylum Myxococcota; class Myxococcia; species Deltaproteobacteria bacterium. The sequence continues at coordinate 6,509 of VGTI01000035.1, read as the reverse complement.
TACGGCGGAAAACGTCGCCAAGGACTACGGCGTCACCAGAGCTGATCAAGATCAGTTCTCGTTTGATTCGCACATGAAGGCCGTCGCGGCCCTCGAGAAGGGGCTCTTCAAGGACGAGACGGTGCCAATCAAGGTGACCTATCGCAGTCCAGGCCCTGAGGGTAAGATCAAGATTGAAGAGGGCCTGGTTGCTGCAGACGAAGGTCCACGCCAGGACAGCACGATCGCAGCGCTTGGTAAACTGAAGCCCGCATTCCTTCAAGGCGGCAGCGTCACGGCTGGCAACAGCTCGCAGATGTCCGACGGCGCGGCGATGGCACTGGTGTGTTCCGAGGAGTTTGTGCGGAAGCACAACCTCAAGCCCATCGCCCGCTTTGCTGGCTACTCCGTCGCTGGGGTGCCGCCGCGCATCATGGGTATCGGTCCCGTCGAGGCGATTCCACGCGCCTTGAAAAAGGCTGGCATCACGGCCGACAAGATTGACCGTATCGAACTCAACGAAGCCTTTGCCGCTCAGTCGCTGGCCGTCATTCGCTCCCTCGGGCTTGATCCCGCCAAGATCAACCCCACTGGAGGGGCGATCGCGCTCGGTCACCCACTCGGCGCTACCGGTGCTAAGTTGACGGCGACGCTGCTGCATGGCATGAAACGTGACAAGCAGAAGTGGGGCATGGTCACCATGTGTATCGGTACCGGTATGGGTGCCGCCGGAGTGTTTGAGTTATTGTAACGACAGATGACAAGAGACAGGTGGCGGTGACGATCCGCCACCAAGGCGACGAGCGTGTCCATAAGCTGCGGCGCGGGCTTGGCTTCCAGGCCCTTGCCGCAGCGGCACCGACGCCGATTGAATTTGACTGCCGGGCTGCCGACTGCGGGATTTGCGTTATCCGCGTCACAGAGCATCCGGAGCACCTCTCGCCCCCGACCACTGGTGAGCGCGATTTTCTCACCGCCATGCGCGCCGCACCCGATGAGCGCCTAGCATGTCAGTGCCGCGTACTCGGCGATGTGACGGTTGAGGTGGATGATTACGGGCCGGGTTGAGTCTTATCCATGAAACTACGCCTTAAAAGAGTGGACCAACATTACTTGAGGTCCGGAGTTTTGAAAATTGCCCACACTTGGGTAGCAAGGTTTTTTTGCATCTATCTCACCTATAAATGGTTTCTGTTTTCTACAGATTCTGACGTTTACAACCGCCATGCTTTCAGAACTGTAGTCACGATGGTGCCAAAAGTTTTTGCACTGTATGTCCTCGGACTTTGGTTAACGACGACCACATGGGGAGTTCGACATAAGCAATTACTGTACATTATGCTTTTGCCATCGCTTTTGATGTCTACACCACTTGTTGGATTTCCATTTAGTTTGATGGGGTGGGTAGCTTTTTTAGTTGTGTTTTGGTCATACATGACCGTCTACAGTGAGGTAGAGGCAAGCACATGAGGTGGTGGCCACCAAATTTGAGAGATGAAGCGAAAGACGAAGGGTATCAATATTTTGATAAGCATATCAGAAATCTCCCCAAAAACCCCGATGGATCGTTCAATGAATTTGCACCAGGATTCGCAGACAATGATGTAGATGCATTTCGTCACGCTTATGTCAGCGGAGTCTTCACGCAGGAATTTGGAGAGAAGACGGCAAATATTCTCGGTTGGCTAAATGAACTCAGTTCTATCGGATCGCCTGCTGGTGGCGCCAACATGGACCTATGGAACAATAGCGTCGGACGAAAACTTGGCTTACAAACTAAAAACAGGATCAAGCTGGCTGAACTCGTACAAAAGGCTCTCCAGAAAAATGAACTGATTATCAGCCTGGATGATCCCCGGAAATTTACTGAAAACGTTCCACCGAAACCCGAAGGCGATCATTCGGTGATTGCTCTTAAGAGGAATGAGAACGGTGCCAACGAATATTTTTTCGACTTCAAAACCTCAAAAGTTCTAAGTAGAGCGGAATTCATAGCAGATATAAAAGCAGGCCTGTATCCAAGTTATGGGCTTAAGCTCGTTAATGGGACTGAATTCCCATTTTCGAAGAAAGACAACGACCCGACCAATAATCTCGGCTGACAGCCTGCTATTTTAATAACTAGCTATGGCAGGCATGGATAGAGTCACCGTCGTCTGGTACCAATCAGGCTGGGTACTTATCACAATAAGCTAAAGTTTTTCCCTCTAAATGCCGATATATGGGGCCAGAAAAAAAGCTTTAGAGGTTAGAACCAATGATTTCATCTTCCGGAAATGGAAAGTTATTTGGGCTCATTTGCACTCTAGGCGTGAGCACCGGGGTTTGGGCCTGCGGACCGAAAGATCGGCCATCGTCAGTGCAAAGCTCGTCTGCAAGTTTGGGACCGTTCGCCATTGAACCAATCAAGGACCAAGTCTTAGACGTATCTTCTCTCTCCAACTTCACGTTGCCATCGCTAACAGTTCCATTCAAGTTGCAAAACGCAGCGCATCCTGTTCGGTTTGAATACCTATCATCCAACGGAAAGGTAGATGGCCCGAAGGATTCGGAAGACGAAGCTTGGATGAACGATGGTAAGATACCGACAGAATTTTATTTGCACTTCGATCCTTCTGTTAATACGGGAAACGTCTACGACCCGGGTGAGGGCGAACACGAAATCACCGTAAATGCCAAAGACGCTGCGGGTCGCACGGCCGAGGTGAAGTTTAAGGTTAAGGCAGTAAAAACTATTTTCAGACACGAAATTTCTGCGAATGGCCCAACAATCGAGTTGGAGACTGTCGCGAGTGATAAGCTGATATTTAAGGCTATCAATCGACTCGCACCGAGCTGCGTGGATTTGGGAACAGGCGAGGTTTATCGCCAAAAAACCGCCATTGCCACGGAGGAGGTTACTTTTGCCAAAGTAGCGCGACCCGAAGGAGGTTTTCGCTTCACTTCCCCTGCTCTCGAAGAACCGATTTTAGCTACTGAATACGAGAACATCAAAACCGTAATTTATTTGCGCGAAATTTCGTATACCGAAGAGACAAGCACCAGCACTACATCACGAAAACCCGGTAGCGATCCGTTGGCGGATCTCTTCGGTGGTCCGGATGCCAAGTCATTGCAGTACCTGATTGCCAGGAGCTGCAAACCAGGCGAGAAAGACTATAGCTGTTACGCAGAGGTGTTAAATAAGGCATCCCCAAAAGGCCTCCTCTACTGTGGCTGGTTTCAGACGGCAACGCCTTATCGTGCCGACGATGCACCCCAAACGCCGCAAGACGTACTAAAATCTGGGCTGTGCAAAGGTCGACTTGGTAATACCTTGGCTGCAAAACTCAACATTGGTCGAAAGTTTGCGTTTTGTGATCAATGATCATTTTGACTGCCTGTCGTGTCAGTGACGCATACTAGGGCAAGATGCTACCTTTTGATTTTTCAGTATCCTTCGACTGACTAGAGCATTTGCATCTAGCATCTTTCGGCACATCGCGCAAAACTTGCTCAATATGCATCCCGCATCCTGCATATGTAGGTTTCCGGCACTTAGGACACTCTACTCTGATGCACATGACCCACCTTCACCTTTCGTAGGTTCGTATTGCGGCATTAGCTCTGAAATTGAGCCATGCCCGAGCCGACGTTTTCACCATTGAGAATCACTGAATAGTTGATCGGCACAGCCTTTGAAAGCATGGCGCTGACACCGCAATATTTGGTCTGCGATAGCTTAACCGCCTCTAGCAATATGCTCGCATCCACTTGGCCGCTCATCTTGAACGTCAAATCAACCTGGGTGAAAACAAAGGGGTGTCCACCTTGTGACGTCGTCACATTGGCGTCAATTTCAAAGGACTGAAACTGCTGCTTGTGTTTTTTCATGAAGCCGATGACATCCATAGCAGTGCAGCCGCACAGTCCTGCCACCACTAGCTCTTTAGGTGAGAGTTCAGTCTCGGCGCCGAAGGGCTTTTTGCCATCCATTGCCGCCGAATGCGTGCCGTTGGTGGCTGACAGAAGCATCCCGTTCTTCCAAGAACATTGAATATGCATGATGGTTCCTTCGTAGACTAGTTTCAATTGTGGGCCGCCGTATGAACATAAGCGCGGCTCCCTCCCTGTTCTTTACAAGGAGTGTGCCAGACCCATGAGATTAATAACCCCAGACTTCTTGGGGGCTTAAACTCATCGGCTGCCTTGAGACCTGCCTCCATTGTGTCATATTGTAGCAACAGTTTTGCACGCAATTGAAACACTAAGGCGCTCACAACTGAACCTAGAGGCGGCAAGACTGAAGGGCTAAACTACGGGTCTCGACCCAGGCTAATGACCGACGGGATTCTTCGGTTCTTGCTCAACCTGTAGCGATTTTTCATAAATCTCGCCTATCGCCTCCCAATGGCCGATGGCACCGTCAAAAGCTGGCGGCTTCATGCGGTGCACGACGTAATCCGGCCTCTCCCAGCTTAGCCATTCGCCGCCGATGATCTCGTTATCTTTATTGAGTTCCAGTGCATAGCGGTAGGTCGCTTTGACGAGATAGTCCTTGTTTTGAGCACCCAGACTATGCCAATGGGTGTCACTCTCCTGGGTGTAGTGGATCTCGGTTTCGACTTCGATCATTTTTTGTGTGCCAGCAGCGGCACTTGCGTAAACATGATCATGTTTTTTAAGGATTTTGGAACGGTAGCTATATACAGGCTGATTCCACACTTCTTTGCCTCGTGTCACATCGATCACCACTCCCATTTTATTGAGTCCAATGCGGTTACCTAGGATGATATGAAACGAGCCTGCGTTAACACCTTTGCATTCGCTGGCGTTAGCTATTGCTTGTTCGGAGGTTTTATTTAGGTCTTCGCGACAGCGTCCACCGACAGCAACCTTGCGCCAAGACGTGGCGCTTGCGCGCGTCTTCTTGTTGTCGCGGTAAATTTTGGATTGATAGTAAGTTAGTAGAGCCTCGACATCGGAGGCTCCAAAAGGCACAGTGATACCACTCTTACCGATCAGCACGACGGCCTTAGGAGCATGGAAATTCAAAGCGGCAGAGGCCCAACCGTCGCAAAGACCCTCCCACTCCTCGCTAGCGATACTAGTGCGTTGCCTTTCCCAAGTAACACCGGGGAAACTAAAGTCGCCGATATAGATCTCGTACTTGTGAGCCGGCGAGAGAGCAGCTAATTCGCGCGGAGACATCAGACGAATCTCGCTCTCGGAATATATTTTAAAAGTCTGTGCCTGCCGCCGCAGATCCTTAGTGTGTGCCTTTTTCTGATCGCCAGATGCGTCCATCCGATTCCACGGTGCAGCAATGCCACCCTCGAGCGATGGCCAGTAGGTAGATGCCCACGGAACTGCGTCTAGGTGGCCAGTGAGCGGCAATTCATCAAAGCGGCGGCTATAGTACTGCTTGAGTAAATCAGGATCATATACGGCACCGCTGTCCTCGATACTCGTATCTAGGTGCGCAAGATTCGATGGATCAACAGCCAGCGGTCCTGGGTCGTGGCTAAATTCCCACGCCTCTTTACTGCTGCTCGAAGCCGTGCCTTTACAAGCAAGGCTCGCAGCAACGAGGAGGCCGATTAACATGCCTAAACTGATCCTGAGAGTAGAACGTGGCACGGGACTATCTCCAGTTTGGGCTCTGAGCTGATGGATGTATCACACAGTAAAGTATCGGTTAACAGGGGCGAAACTTGACCTAAAGGACTAGCCATTGGCAGGGTCAGCAGGGCGGGTTCGCCGGGAATAGCCGATGTCTGGCTGGAGACCGCCTCGACCAACTTTTTGACACCCCCACCTAAGGCCCACCCAAGTCTCCCAAAAATATCAATCAATATCGGGTCCTTAACAAAAAACCTCAAGTTTAGCCCCAGGGCACCGATGTGACCTTCAAACAGGGGGGAGGATTCGCATCGTTAGAGCCCTCCATGGGTCGCGACTTACGGCACCCTTGACCGAAGGCACCCTGATGACACCGAGACTATCCACATCACTGACAAGGTCTGTATCACTACGCAGATTCCTGCTAGTTGCGGTACATGCGATTCTGTTTAGTCTCGCATTCTCGGCAGTCACCGCCTGGGCGACGACAATTACGATGAGCTATTCCGGCCGCCTGACGCAGCCCAATGGCGCACCGCTTGAAGGTACGGTGCCGATGGAGGCCAAGTTCTGGTCTGAGGGGATCGAGGGGACCCAGCGGGGGCCGACCATCGACTTCCCGGTTGTGCAGCTCATTAATGGCCTGTTTATTATCGATCTGGTGTTTAGTTCGGAAGAAGCAGCACTGATGTTTGGCGGTGGTGGTGATGATCCGGTATTTATCGAAATCACCGCTGGCGGCAAGGTCTATCCAAGGCAGAAGTTTTCCTACGTACCCTACGCCCTCAGGATTCCTGTCGATGAGCAGACGATCAAGTTTGGCAGCGACGGTAAACTCACACTCGCCGTCGGTGCCGCCTCGGGTAGCGGGTACTTTCTGACCAAAGATGCTACGGGCAAACTCGCCTGGGCATCTCCCACAGTAACCA
>VGTI01000034.1 GCA_016874735.1 Deltaproteobacteria bacterium | reverse complement strand
TCGAGTAACGGACCGCTCACTTCGCCAAGCGAAGCTCACGGTGTGTCGGCCTTCACCACCAACCAAGCCTCAGACGCTAAAGCGTCCTACGGTATGGTTGGAGTACTAGCCGACTTTCCGATAGATCTCAAGAGGATATCGCAGCACTCAAGAGCGACCCTAAGCTTGCTGGAGTCACAGTGATCATTGGCGACTACTTTCAGCAGTCAACGTTACAAAGAGCGGCACCGGACGCCGCTCGTAAAGTACTCATTCTTGCCGATGCATCGATGGGAGCCGATGGACGCAAACCGACCGCCACCGAGGCCGACGCGCGTACGATTATGACCGCGATTGCCCTCTCAAATATAGCCAAGGGTACCATCGTCGCAGCTGAGATCATCGACTCCACACTGGACCATTATCTCAAATTAGCTGGTGTCAGTGAGATCATCTATTCGCGCGAATATAGTCGGCTGTTACTGGGAAGTGCGTCCAGTGGTACTGGCCTGGTGAATGTCTTTCACGATCTCGTGGATCCGAGCACTGGCGCCTTCATAACGACTAAGGACATTTCTGACGCATGGCACGATAGGACCTACGGAGATTTTCGCCGTGCCTTCGGCAAAGAACATCAAGATATGCTGGTCATTGGCATCCTCGCCAACACAGGCAATCCCCACATAATCAAAGAATTGGCTTTTAAAGAGGCACAAAAAACCCCAAGTATCAGTACGCTCATCGATAACCTGCGGACGGTCAAATCGCTGCGCTGCAATAACCCCATTTTTCACCCGCGCGACGACTACAAGATCACTAAAGGCAGTGCTGCCATCGTTTTGGTAAACGAGCATGGCGCAGACACTCACCAGCAGGAGTCGACGCTGCTGAAGCGAGACAAACTCAGCACCTTAAATGTCATTTAAATAAACAATATTATAATGATTAGTTCGAGAGTGGAGTTTCCTGATGTCGGCACTGGCAAAATTTTTCGCCGCTAAAGACGCGCCAACCGCGCCGCAAGATCTGACGTCGCGCACAGAGTGGCTGAGACGCGTTTACTTGTTTGAAAACCTCACGACGATACCGGCAGCCATCGACCTACTAGCGCAGCTTGTGGAGGAGAAGACCTTTACCAAATACTCCTCCATCTTGCGCGAGGGCGAGGAGGGCAAAGATGCATTCTTCCTGCTTGCCGGTAGCGTCAAGGTCATCAAGTCGACCACTGCGGGAGAGTTCTTCCCCGTGGCAATTTTAACTGCCGACGATCACCCCAGTTTCGGTGAGGCGGCACTGCTGCAAACGGATCGCCGCAATGCCACGATCGTATGCGAAACCGACTGCCAAGTTTTGGTGCTCCATAAAGAGGCGTTCGATGCCTTTTGCAGCGAACACCCGGAGTGGGCCTTGCCAGTGGTGCTACGGATTGCGCGCGTCATCGTTGAGCGCCTACATAAAGCTAATAATGATGTGATCCTGCTTTACAACGCCCTGATGAGCGAGGTCAAAGGACTCTAAGCAAGGTCGGCTCTCCCACCCGATCCGCTCAATTGTTGGTGGGCGGCTCACTGGGATTTAAAAGTAAGCGAATCGCATCGGCATGAACCCCCGTAAGCACACCGCGAAAGCGCCGCAGAAGTTGCCCTTGCTCGTCGAAAACGAGCGTTTGCGGCAGCACGTCAACACCTAGTTCGGCGGCAAGTGTACCATCGGCATCCACCGCCACGGGATAGGGATGCGGGTGCTGGGCCTCACTCGCAGCAATCTGCTCGACCGAATCGAGCGTCCCCAAGCCCACCATTTGCCGCGGGAATGCGCCCCCGAGAAGCGCGAGTAGCGGCTTCTCCTCACTGCATGCCGTGCACCAGCTGGCCCAGAAATTGATGGCGAACCGCTGCCCCCGCCAACGCGCCAGTGCGACCTGAGACTCCCCTGGATGCGCCGCGGGAAATGTGGGCCAGGCAGCAAGTTTAGTGATCGGCTCAGCGACCACAACTTTATCATTGGTACGGGCGCTGATTGGCGGCGGGACCCCATCCTGCCCCCGCTGATCAGACCAGCGAAAACCGAGCCACATCCCTAACCCAACCAGAAGGTTGAAGGCCAGTAGCAGCAGTAGACGCCGTGGACCATTCATGTTGCTGCCTAGTCTGCAGCCGGCAGCACGGACTGGGGTGGCACGACATCAACATTATCATCGCCGTCGGAGCCGCCGGAGCCGTCGGCGCGAGAGCTATCGCCGGCACTGCCCTGATCCAGTTTGGTCTTGCGGTATACGTAGTAGATCCCACCACCAATGGTCAATATGGGCGCTACCGACAAAAGTCCCGTGCCCGCCAAAATAGCGCCAGCTGCTGGATCCTCACCCAAGTTGCCGCACACGGCACAGGCCCATGCTGGCAAGGCATCGGACAGGATGTGGAGGATTACGGTAAGCATGAAAGCCTCCCTAGGCGATGACAGGCTCAAAATGGCGGACTAGGGGGCTACTTAAAAATCGGAGCAAAAGCGTCAGCAAAGGACTAACCAAAATAGACAAGACGATAAAGGACCGGCCACACGCCGACGACAAATAGCCAGAACAGTTGCATCGCCTGCATGCCGCCCTGACTGAGCTTACCACGAACCATGCGGACGTAGAGGTACGCCATCACCAACACCGCTGCTGCGACGTGGGCACCATGCGAGCCGATGATTAAAAAGAAGGTCGCAGCAAAGATGCCCGACTGCATGGTCATACCGTACTGAACGAGCTTAACCCACTCGTACCCTTGGAAACCGACAAAACAAGCACCGAGTGTGATCGTCAGACCGAAGAGAAGCTGAGCCGTGGTTCGCTTGGCAGGATTTTTAAACGCGCGATTGGCCAGCCACATCGTCAGGCCGCTCGCCATAAGTAAAGCCGTATTGAAGGCCGTTGCCGCTAGCGGCAACCGGACATCACCCGGGGGTGTCCAGTTACCAAACAGCTGCGCTTTAATGACGTTGAAGGAGCTAATCAATGCACAGAAGTACATAACTTCCGTCAGGACCAGAACCAAGGTACCAATCACTGCATTAGGAACCACTGGTGGCCGCCGCTCAAGCAACCCTCTCGCAACACTCGTCATCGTAGCCATTGCACAACCTCAAACACTGACCTAGCAGATTACTTGGCCTCGCCGTGGGCGGGGGCACCGTCGGTAGCCCCACCGTCAGCTGCGGCTCCGTGTGAGCCACCATGCTCACCGGCAGCAGCTTCGTGAGCCTTCTTCATATCAGCGTCATACTGGTAAGACGCTGGCTTTGTCCAGTTAGTTCCCTTGTACTGCTGCACATCAGCAACCACGCCGAAATAAAACATCGCGACGGCCGTGAGCATGGTCAGGAGGACGTACCAGATGTACTTCTTCTCGACATTGAGATGCATGAAAAATGCGGCAACTATTAGGGCCTTAACGACCGCAATCCCGAAGGCGGTGATGAGCGTCAGGATCTTGTTACCAAGCATCGGACCGGTGATACTGATGACCAGAAGGACTAACAGTACGGCCCAGATTTTCACATAGTAACTAGGGGCATGAGGCTCGTGGTGATGGCCTGCAGTTGCACCGTGGTGTTCATGGGAAGCGTGTGCCTCGCTCATCGTCGCAACTCCTTACTTCGCGATGTAGATCAGAGGGAACAGGAAGATCCACACGATGTCGACAAAGTGCCAGTAAAGGCCCACGTACTCGACGCGCGGGAGATGCTTGCCGCGGAGTGCTCCGACAGCAACGATACCCATGGCCGTCATCCCTGCAATCACGTGCATGGCATGCAGGCCGCAGGCGGTATAGTAGAACGACCAGAAGGTGTTAGTGGTGATGGTGTACCCATGCTTGATCTCGTTGGTCCATTCGATGGCCTTAACGACCAGGAAGTTGAGACCACCACCGATGGTAAGTAGCAGGTACAGTGCCGCTAGTGGGCCCTTGCCTCTCTCGGCAGCGTTATGAGCGAGCACAGCGAACAAGCTCGACGTTAGTAGAATGAACGTATTGATCGCACCAGCTACCGTGTTGGTATGCGAGGCTGCGTCAGACCAGGAGTCATACATAAGCCGCATCATGAGGTAGCAAGCTAAAAGACCGCCGAAGATGACGATCTCTGACCCTAGCACCCACCACATGGCCAGCTTGCCTGTGACGATGCCTGTCGCACTACGCTTAGTCGCTATTGGAATTGCGGTACCCACGTCTCGTCCACCTCAAATTCAGTTAGCGGGTTCGTTCTGCGGCCAGAAGTCAGAAGACCTGCCTGGTACGCTATATTCATAAGGACCACGGTAGCAGTTTGGCAGCTCGGCAAAGTTGCCGTGAGGCGGCGGCGAAGGCGCCACCCACTCGAGTGTATTCGCATTCCACGGATTGGCCCCTGCCTTGCGTCCGCGGAACATGCTGTAAAAGAAGTTAATGAAGAAGATGACCTGGAAGCCGAGCATCACGAGTAATGATACCGTTGCGAATTGCCGCGCAAAGATCAGAGCCGGTTGGTTCATCTCTGGGAAGTTCAGGAGGTCAAAGCTCCGCCGGTGGTCACCCGCAGCTCCCGTGTAGAAGAGCGGCAGGAAGATACCGTTAAATGGAACGGCCGTACCCCAGAAGTGCACTTTGCCCCAGAAATCGTTCATCATGCGGCCGAACATCTTCGGGAACCAGTAGTACACACCGGCGAACACGGCGATCACGGCGATCGGAATGAACGTGTAATGGAAGTGCGCCAGTACGAAGTAAGTGTCGTGGAAGTAAATGTCCGCGCCGCTGGCCCCGAGATAGATCCCCGTGACACCACCGATCAAGAACTCAGCTACGAATGCAATGGCAAAGAGCATCGGCGTCGTTAGCTGGATGGACCCACCGTAAAGCGTCGCGATATAGACAAAGAGCATCTCCGTTACAGGTACAGAGATGAGAAGGGTCGTCACGGTGAATATGTTAGCCATCCGTGGATCGATACCAGCTACGAACTGGTGGTGAGCCCAGACAACGAAGCTCAAGACGCCCGTCGCAATGGCCGTCCAGAGGATGGTCTTGTACCCAAACAGTTTCTTGCGCGCAAAAGTAGCCAGTACTTCAGCCACGATACCCATAGCTGGCAACAGCACTACGTATACTTCCGGGTGACCGAAGAACCAGAACAAATGCTGCCACAGTACCGGGTCACCGCCGCGGGCTGGGTCAAAAAATCCCGTACCCATAGTCTGGTCGAAGAAGAGCATGACAGCACCAGCGATCAGCGGACCGACCGAAGCCATAAAAAGAATGCTGGCGATGACGATCATCCAAAGGACCACTGGGATGTCGTACATTTTCATGCCCGGAGCGCGGGAATTCATCAGTGTGGTGATGAAGTTGATACCGCCCAGTAGGAAGGCGACGAATTCCAATGCTACAGCCAACAACCACATCGGTGCGCCGTAAGGCGTCTGGTTGTATGTCGCGCTAGACGATAACGGTGGGTAGGAGGTCCAAGCACTGCCGAACCCGCCACCCGGCATGAATATCGACACGAGGAGGATAATCGCGCTGAGTAGGAAAATCTGGTACGACAGGCGGTTGATCTTAGGGAACACCATGTCGTCGCAGCCACACATGAGTGGAATCAGAAAGTTGCCGAAGGCAGCAATCAGCACCGGCATGGCGAACCAGAAAATCATGATCGAGCCATGGTTGGTCACCATGGAGTTATAAAACTCAGGGGTAATGAGTCCGAACAGTGGCACAGCCTTACCCGGAAATGCCATCTGCATGCGGAAGGCATAGGACATAAGTGCACCAATGACACCCATGGCGACGCCGGTAAAGAAATATTGCATCCCGATCATCTTGTGATCGAGGGGGAACACGTACTTTTCCCAAAAGCTCATTTCGTGGTGATCATGATGCCCGTGAGCTTCATGATCGCTTGCTGCAGCCCTGTGTGCGTGCGTTGACATGCTTAGATCCCACCCTGATTCATTGCAATCTGGTCCACACCTTTTACCGAAATAACTGCCGATTTAGCAGACTTTTTCTCTAACCACTGGCGATACTCGTCGGCCGTGTGGACATAGACCTGTCCGCCCATAATGCCGTGCCCAATACCGCACATCTGCGAACACGGGACGTCGTACTGACCCGTCTTGGTCGGCTTGAACCAGCCCACGATCTGCCGCCCCGGTACCGCATCTTGCTTGAAGCGGAAGGCCGGAATGGAGAAGCTGTGGAGCACGTCCGCCGCTTCGAGTTTAAACTTATAGGTACGGTCTACGACTAAGTGAAGCTCGTCGACAGTGGCAACATCGTCATCAGTGCCCAATTGCCCGTCGAGGCCCGCGTGCACGAACTCCCATGCCCACTGGTGACCGACAACCTTCACCTCTTCGTCAATCGGTGGCATCTCTTGCTTGACGTGGTACCAAGACCTCACTGCGAACACGAGAATCACGATGTCACACACGAGAACCAAATTGTGTGGCCAGTGAATCCATTTCATCTGCTGCTTGGTCTCGCCAGTGATGTACTCAGCCTTGGGATTCTTGGAGCGGCGGTACTTGAAGACGAAGTAAAACAATGCGCCTTCAGCCAAAACAAGCCAGAAAGTACTGAGCACCGCGATCACTAAGATCACATTGTCAATCTCGCCGGCATAGGACGACGCTGCGTGGATAAGTGATTCCATCATAATTGACTACCTGCTGCCTCCGCTCTGAAGGGCTTCAGACCACAAAAATAAAAACCATAGCGCCAAAGGTGCCGATAACGGCCACGATCGTAAAAAACAACTTCTTCGCCGTGAGATCCGGATCATTAGTGCTCACGCCAGTCCCCCTTGAGATCCCGTTAGTTACTTAGCGGCAGGTGCCGGTTTAAACGAGTTAATATAAGCCACCACGTTCAGCATCGCAGCTTCATCCAAAGTGGCGGCAATCCCAGCCATCGCGTACCCATTGGGGTCGATCGCCGGATCGTACCCGCGCACCTTACCCTTGAAGTTCTTGAGCTGGGTCAGCAAGTACCAGTCGTTGGCACCCACGAGTGGCGGTGCGTTAAGCGCCTGCATACCCTCAGCCTTGGGCCCGTGACAAGCCTGACAGACTTGGTAGGTATTCTCGCCCTTGGCTAGGTTACCCTTGACCGTGTCTGGCGTCTCGGGACGCGCCATGGCCGAGACATACTTGGCGATGGATTTACGGTTCTCTTCACTCAAGGTCAAGCCAATCGGCCGCATCCGCATGCCGTTGATGTCCTTGACGTGACCGCCGCGCACGCTCGTATGAAACTTGGTGAGCTGGGCCTCCAGGTACCACTCGGGCAGGCCAGCGATGGCCGGGGCACCGACATTGGGCATACCCTTGCCATCTGGTCCGTGACAAGAGGTACACAGCCGGTAAAGCTCTGCGGGGCGATCATCCCACGGCCTGGGCGCAGCGGGCTGCGCGACGGCACGAGGCACCATCGAGAGGGCAAGAGCGGACAACAACACAACTTGAGTAGCAATTTTGATCATCAATTCACCAATGACCAAGGTCAAAAAAGAAAGTCCACGTTGGCACCTAAGATAATCTCACATGAGACGACAAACAACAAAGACCTTGCGTTCGGAATGTTTTTTTTTGGGCTGAGCGTCCAATAACTTAAGTAGGACGCTAGACATTATGCGGGGCCCGCGATAAGACGCGCACTAGGCAGCCGCTGTGCTGCTGCGACGGCGGCAATGCCTTTGCAGAGAGGAGAGTAGTGCTATGCGGATGCGCCAGGTGCGCCAGGTTTTTGTCACAGTTGGGGTGTTAGTTGCCATCACAGTCGGTTTCCGCATGATGCAGAAACTCGACACGGCGGATGACGTCGGTGCCATCTCCGCGACCGCGAGGGTCCGCGGCATCACGCTCGTTAAAGACGACGGCGTCGAGTTTCGCCTGGACGCCAACGGTGACCGCTGGATGATCTTGTTCTTCGGCTACGCTTCGTGCCCAGACGTGTGCCCCATGTCACTTGCCTACCTCAACCGGGAACTCACCAAAGCAGGCCCAGCCGCCGACACCTTTCAGCCGGTATTCGTCTCGGTGGATCCAGGACGTGACAGCCCCGAGGTACTGAAGAGGTACGTCGCAGCCTTCAGCAGTCGTATCGTTGGCGCCACGGGCAGCCCCGAAATGCTCGAAAAGCTGGCTAAACAGCTTGGTGTCTACTACGAAGTCGAGCGCTCTGACGACGGCAGCCGTGCCAAAGACACGGCAAGCGACAAGTCAGATGCCGCCCGTACCAACGACACCAACGAAACCAACGACTCCAGCTACACTATCGTCCACAGCGGTGCCTTTTTTATCGTCGACCCCCGTGGCAAATTGATCAAGACATTGTCGCCACCACAGGCGCCTGGTGCCCTGAGTGCCATCATCACGCAAATACATGACCAGAATAAAGTATGACCAGAATAAAGTATGACCGGAGAGGATGAACGACCATGCGCGCCTATGCCAAGTTACGCGGCCCATTACTGCCCTGTTTGCTACTGCCACTCCTAGCTGCCGCCCCGGCACACTCACCGGTGACGGTCGCCAAGGCCTGGGTGCGCCTGCCTGCACCTGGCGGCCACATGGCGGCACTCTATCTGGAGGCGGCCAATGAATCCGACACCCCTGAAACTGTCGATGCCGTCACTGTGAGCGGTGTCGCCAGCGCCCACGTGCACGAGACATTCACCGACCCTAAAGGCATGACACGGATGCGCGCCGCTCATGACGTCGCCATTCCGGCGCATCAGACCCTGAGCCTTAGCCCCGGCGGTTTTCATGTCATGCTGCACGGCCTAAGCACCTTGAAGCCGGGCCAAACGGTGCAGGGTTCCCTGCGACTGAAGTCGGGCCTGACTGTGCCGTTCACCGCCACGACGCGCAGCGCGGCCGACTAACTCAAAACAGCATGAGCGGACAAATAATCGCACCGCCAGCCAATGCGCTCGTGACCATGGTCACCTTTTGCGCCAGGCTGACGTGTTCGACTTTACCTACCAACCAAGCTACCACCAGTAAAAACTTGGCTAACGTCACCACAAGCAGGGCGGGCACCAAAGAGTCGGCACCTGCTGGCAACTCCGCCCGCACGGCGTAAGCACACCATTCGGCAACGTCTAATAGCAGCAACAATCCGACGACAACACTGTAAGGCAAGCTTCGCGCTGCCGCACTGCTGTCGTGGTTGAGTTGCATCTAGTGATCTCATCTGCTGAGGTTTCTGGTTGTTACAACAAATTGCAGTAGATCCAAATTTATAGTCCCTCTCTCCGAAGGTCGCAATCCCATTTACCAACAATTAAGTGGATCTGTTTGCATAAGCCTGGGTAAGCTGAGGAAAGTTAACGGCATCGTGCATCGGGAGGCGGCCCCGTGCTGCAGAGGACAGTCCACAGGCATAAGGTGCAGGCGGCGCAAAAGGGTCGGCGTAGCCCAGTGTGGCTAAGCATGGCGTTAGTGCCTCTGATCGGCCTAGCCTACGTCATCATGCAGCCCACGATCCCGCGCGTGCGCGATGTACCGCTGTCGGATGACCAACTGCGCGCGCAAGTAGCGGCGCTAACGCTGCCCCCCACGGACGCGCTGGCGCAGAGAATCATCGTTGGAGACGAAAAGACCAGACTCAAGGCAAATTTAGGTCGGCTCATCTACGAATCCACCTGGCTAAGTCGCGACGGTAAGGTGAGCTGCGCGTCCTGCCACGGCGCCATTGGTACAACCAAATCGGAAAGGACACCAGCCAGTCCGTTAGTCAACCTAGCCTGGCAAGAATGGTTCGGCGTGGCGGGTGCGAGCGATAGCCTCGATGCCGCTGTGCTCGCGGCGTGCGAGCAACCCGAGCAACTTGATAGCTCGAGGGCCGTGGTCGCCGCTGCAGCGCGATCGCTGTGGTCTCGGGAGTACCAGGCCATTTTCGGTGCCCTACCTGCAGCGCTACCGCCAGTGGAGCGCCTCGTAGGCACAGGCAGTCCGGAGTTGCCGCAGCTACGACTCGACGTTGCAGTCGCGGCCACTGGCCTCGCGTCAATTGGCAGCCCAGTCCTCCTCGACGATATTATTGAACAGTCACTGCGCGAACATATTGCTCCCGCTGCAGAACTGGCGCGCCGAACGCTATCACCGATGCAAGTCAGCAGGCCATGGCAACACCAGTTCAGCCAATTGTCTGCGGCAGAGGCCGCGGCGGTGAACAAAGTATTCATCAACCTCGGACACGCCCTAAGCACGTACATCATAGGGGCAGTTACGGTTGATGCTCCATTTGACCAGTTTGCCGCTCGCCTCACTCACAGCACTAACGTGAATGAGGCCCTTGGCCCTGGCTTTGGCGCCGCGGAGCTTCAGGGCCTAAAGCTATTTCTAGGCCCGGCCAAATGCGTCTCCTGTCACAACGGAGCTACTTTGGCGGATCAAAATTTTTATAACTTAGGACTCTCGCAACGCGGTACGCGCCTCGATGCCGGACGGGCGGTCGCTGTGCTTCAGGCTGCGGCCAATCCGCAGGGCTGCCTTGGAAGCGCACTCAACGCAGAGCCTCTCGCTGCTGATTGTGCCAAGACCCTGACGCTTAACCCGCGAAACGCCGCTGCACTCGGCGCGTTCAGGACACCGAGTTTGCGCCAGCTTGCCAGTAAAACTAGCTACATGCATGACAACCGCTTTGCCAGCCTCGACGCCGTGCTGTCGTACCTCAATGATCCGCGAGATGTTCCAGCGATTGGCAATCGTGACGCGCACCTATCGCCACTGGCACTGACCAAGGAGGAGCTGGCAGCCGTTGGTGCCTTCCTCAATAGCCTGAACGGTCGGATCATCAGCCTGTTCCACGCGCCCTGAGACAAAAAAGGGAGGCAGGCTAACGAAAAAAAACCGGTCAAAGACCGGTCTTTTCAAACTTGCGGTACACTGGTCGATTACTCGACTACTGCGCCCGATTTCTTAGCGACGCGCACTTTCAGTCCACCTTCAACCTTGTAGCCAAGGCGGGTAGGCTTCTTGGTCTTAGCGTCAAGCAGGGCAACCTTGCTGATGTGAATCGGCATCGGCACGTCAACAATACCGCCGTCTTGGTTATTCATGCTCGGCTTTTGATGGCGCTTGTTCAGATTTTTGCCAGACAGAAACACGCGACCGCGCTTCTTGTCCAAGGTCTCGATCTTAGCGACTTCACCCTTGGATTTACCAGCCAACACGACGACCTCGTCGCCTTTGCGCAGCTTGCTCTTAAATTCTGTTTTAGGATCATGTTGTTTGAATTTACGTGTTTGCATGGCGAAGAACCCACCTAGTCTATACTTTGGTCCAGAACGCGAAGTAGTCGTTCTAGTGGAACTCGTCGCGACGGTCAAGTTCACTCGCAGCAAAAGTGATTTTTTTTGTGACCCCGACTAAACTCTGCCCGAGACGGCAACCCGTCTGCTATAACGTTAGGATCACTGGCTCACCGAGCGACCATAGGGAACCAATAATGAAACTGAATACTTATATTGGTTGTAAGCGTCTCTTTTTGCTCAGCCTGCTCCTATCCACGGGAAGCGCGGGCAGTCTGAGTCGGGCGGCGACCCCGGACTTCGCTGCCGCTAACGACGGCAAGGCCCAGGACATTCGCCCGCAGGATGTCATCACCTGGCAGGCGTTTCAGGCAGTTACCGCGCCAGACGGAACCATCGATGCCTCCCTGCGCATGACCACCAGCCAAGGATGGAAGGTCTACGTCAAGAATCTTAAATTTGCCGGCCCCGCTGGTTACGAGCTCACTAACCTGGCGGCACCGCCGACAAAAACCATCCTCGACCCCATTGAACACGTCGAGACCGCAGTCTACGAGGGTGGCGAATTCACCCTGAGCTTCAGGGGCGCTCCCGCTTGGACGGGTCAGACGTTCCCGGTGTCCCTGACCTACGTCGGCTGCACTCATGTCATCTGCCTCTTTCCTTACACGCAGACCGTTGAGCTTCCCTACACGCCGCCGCCCCCTACTCCGCCGCCAGCTCCGGCGACGCAACTCATCACTGATACCGCAACCAGTGCGACCGACACCTTGGCGCCGGCACCACCCGATCAGGATCTGCAGTCGAGCCTGGCTGCGTCGATAAATAGCGGCAAGACATCGAGTTGGGCTCTGTTTCTCGTGGTGTTTGTCGGTGGACTACTTTCAAACCTGACACCATGCGTCGCCCCCATGGTCCCGATCACCATCAGGCTGCTAGCACGCCAAGGACACCATCACTATCGCAATGCCTCGTACTATGCTGCTGGCATCATCCTCAGTTACTCCTCGCTCGGGATGGTGGCTGCGCTCAGTGGAGGCTTATTTGGCAGCCTTCTGGCCAGCAAAGGTTTCAATATCGCCTTTGCCTTGGTGATGATGGTGCTTGCCGTCACCATGCTGGGATTTGGCGATTTGTCGGTGATCCAGCAAATCGGTAACCGCCTTGGTACCGGTAAGCCGTCGGCGCGGAATACTGTACTCATGGGTATCGGCGCCGGACTTGTGGCTGCGCCATGTACCGGTCCGATCCTAGCGGCGCTACTTGCTTACACCGCTAAAAATGCTAGTAGCGTCGGCTTTTCGACGGCGTTACTCGGCACGTACAGCCTCGGTTTTGCGCTGCCCTACGTCGCCCTTGGCGCTGCCGCCAACAAGGTCAGCAAATGGCGCGTACCACCGCTCACCCAACTGGGCGTGAAACTCCTCTTTGCCGGAGTGATGTTTGGACTGAGCTTCTATTATTTGCGAGTACCGTTTTACGACCTGATGAAGTCACTGCACGACTCCTGGCCCACGATCACCGGTGCCAGTCTGGGACTTGGCCTCCTTTTATCCGTTGCGATCTTGAGCATATCGCGGCTTCATCAAGCCAAAGCGCTCATGATCGCACCGACGTTATCTCTGGGCCTCGGACTCTTTGCGGCGAGTCAGTGGGCCACGTCTAAGTCGCAGGTGGAGGAGCCATCGCAAGCACTCACGTGGTACCACGATGAGGCGTCTGCTTTTGCTGCCGCGCAGCAAAGTGGTAAACCAATTTTCATTGATATGTGGGCCGAGTGGTGCGAGGCATGCAAACAGATGGACGTGACGACTCTTGCCGCACCTCGCGTCGTCGCGGCATTAAAATCCCATTGGATATTACTCAAACTCGATTTCACCGAAACCACGGCGGAAGTTGATGCGCTGCAGCACAAGTATAGTCTGCAAAGTTTGCCTACCTTCGTGCTGCTACCATCGACTGGTGAGATCCCGCGTCAAACGGCGATCACCGGCTACGTCAGCGATGCTACGCTTTTGGGCGAACTAGACAAATTTCTCCAATCTCATAACGTAGCGCCCTAACATTTTGCAATGAAGTGAGACGTCCTTGCTGCACCACATTCTGTTTGTTGCATCACCCGAGCAGATCAGGCTGACTAAGCTGGCTTTGTCGCGTATGAATGCCACGCCGATCAGCACCCCCTCGGCAACCTCAGAGGCATTTCACCTCGAAAGTCAGCATCTCGATCAAATCTCACTCAATGTTCACTTGATAGCCAATCTTGATGCCATCACGCCGCACCTACGGCGTAATCCTGTCGATCTTTTGATCTACGACGAGCGCGGCGGGGGTATCGAGGCCCGCGAGGCCTTGCATAAGATTCAAAGCGATATGATTGCCTTTGGCGAGCTTTGGGGACCAGATTTTATCTTCCCGATGAGTCGCGTCGTAGCCATCATCAGCGACGAACAAAACGACGCGCAAAGGGCTTTCGAGCTCGGCCGCGTGCAAGTCCGCGACGTGTTCGTCAATCCACAAAAAACGGCAAACGTCCTCAGGTGGCTTAAGCGCATCTTGACGCAGACCATGGTCCGCAGCAAACGCGTCGGCATGGCTCTGAGCGGTGGCGGACTAGAGGGATTTCTCTACCAAGTCGGCGTGCTACATGCTCTCGAACGCGCGACGTACGGGCGCCCAGTGCGCAGTGTTGATGCCTACACAGGCATTAGCAGTGGCTCCCTGTGTGCAGCTCTTTTAGCCGGCAACGTGCCGACGGGCGAAGTAATCCGCGCCATGCACGGCCAGTCCGATACGCTGCCACCGCTGCACGGGAGTCTGCTTTTTGACGTTGCCGCATCCGACATCGTCAAAAGGCTCATGCGGACGGCGCTAAGTCCAGTCGGTTTAGACCCACTCAAGTGGGTACGCCGCTTGATGCGTGCTATTCCAACGGGATTCTTCCGCGGCGATGGGCTCAAAGACTATCTGCGCGAGAGTATGAAGACTTATGGCAATGATGACTCTTTTGAACAACTACGCGCTGAGCTTTACATTGGGGCGACAGATCAAGATACCTTTGAACACGTAACTTTTGGCAAAGGGGCATGGAAAAACGTCAAAATCTCGGACGCCCTGCGAGGATCGTGTGCGCTGCCACCGTTCTTTACACCGCACCAAATAAACGGACGCTGGTTTATAGACGGACAAGTCACCAAGACCTGTAATCTCGAGCTTCTCGTCGAGCGTCAGTGCCGCCTCATCGTCATTGTCGACCCCATGAAACCGCTTGCCACCATTGTTCCCGGATCAGTGGACAAGCGAGGTGGTTTTTTTGCTGTGTTGCAGACCATCAAAGCACTGGTTCACACGCGCTTCCATCAGACCCTCACCCACTTGACGGAGCGCTATCCGGATGTGGATTTTCTGGTTTTCCAGCCGGACGAAGAATGCGCCCATCTCATGGCCGGCATGCCTATGCGTTACCGGATTAGGACGGAAATAGTCACCGCCGCTTACCGCCAAACGCTGCGCCAGCTACGTGAGCGGCATGGCGTTTACGCGGCCAAGCTGAGCCGCTTTGGCTTCAATTTGAAGACCCCCAACGAGCTCCTCGACCTCGAGCACCGTGAGGGAGACGTTATGGGTACAGGAGTCGAGTAACTCCAAGTGACTCTTCCAGTTTACTGCAGACAGATGTAGTTGAACTCAATCGAGCTCGTGCCAGTAGCCAAAGTGATGGTAAAGCTCAGATGAGACGCTGCACTGATGCGGGCATTGAGACTACCGGTGTTGATATTCGTTGCGCCGTACACGGAAATCACGCAGTACGGTGTAGTCTCATAAGGCGTCGTGAAGTTGACCGTACATGAAGTCGGCGCACTGGTGCCGAAGGTGACGCGGCCACGCGTGTCGTTACCGACGATCACGGGACTTGCGCCGCAGGAGCTTATAGTCGGCGTCGAAGAGCTTGAAGCACCGATGTGACCACTGACATCGAGTGTTGCTCGCGGAGCCGTCGTGCCCACACCTACGTTGCCGCCCATTAAGGCTGCCGTATAGTTATTGGTCGCGCCAGTTTGGGCGTCGATATAGAGACCGTAGCTATTGGTGGGTATACCAAGCGTATTGGGCTGCGAGCCCACGGATGTTGCGCCGACGCCTAATGCAATCGCGTTGACTATGACGTTGTTCGAGCCTTTTTTCGGCGCGCCGCCTACGTAAGAGGTGTAAGCGTAGGTGGTCTGCACGCCAGCGGCTGTCGATGCTAAAGTCGGTGCGGCGATTGCGTTAAACGCCATGTTACCAGCGGTACCACTCACACCGGTGATGCTATCGGTAAAGGTGGCACCCGCAAAGCCCATATAAGCACCCGTCAACGTCGGGGTCCCCGACTTATTACCCGCGACGTCCAAGGCAGCCACTGGATTGGTTGTGCCGATGCCGACATTGCCCTGTACGATCATACCGTTCGTCGGAGCCGTGAATCCCGAGGCCGAGGTACCACCGCCGTAAACGGCACCGATGGCCAGTGAACCAGCCACATCTAGTTTGTTATTCGGAGCCGAAGCACCGATACCAACGTTACCCGAAGCTGCGACCCGCATACGCTCGAGGGTGGTGGTCGCATTCGACTGGGTCAAAAGGAGAGGCGCAAAGTTGGTATCGCTGCGCATCGCATCGATACTCACTTGACGCAGAGGCAGATTGACATCCGAGCTACCGCCTTGGATACGCAGACTGGTTTGGCTTGAGCTGAAGGCAGTGAATCGCGCTAGTTCACCTAGCGCCTCGGAGGTCACGCGGTAGGTATGCAATTTACCGGCTGGCGTCGCGGTGCCTATACCTACGTTACCGTTGCTGATGACTAGCTGATCAGTGCCAGCGACGAGTCCGTTGGCGGCAAGGTTGAGGACACCTGTCATCGTATCGCCAGCCTTTGTCACCTTGGTCGCAGCATCAGCAGTGGCAGCGATGGTGATCGCCCCCGAACCGTTCGTGATATTGACACCGGTGCCAGCCGTCAGACTGGTCAGCGTAAAGTTCGTACCGTTGCCGATTAATACCTGACCATTGGACGGCGTCGTGGATACTCCCGTACCGCCGTTTGCAACACCAAGGGTGCCAGTAACAGCCGCAGTTTGGCCGAGATTGAGAGCACCAAAACTAGGAGCACCCGAGGCGGGTACAACCAAAGTCTGGTAGGGGCTGCCAGCAGCGGTTGCCAGCAGAGTGCCAGAACCGTTACCGTAAAGAATCCCGTTGCTCGTGAACGTTGTGGATCCCGTACCGCCCTTCCCGACATCCAAAACACCGGATCCAATCGCCGACATTGGTAGACTTGGAATGTCACTGACGGCGAGGTTCATACCTGCGAGTACTCGACCCTTAGCGTCCACACTAACCTTTGGATAGGTGCCTGCTTGGACGCCCGTCACCGTTAAAGTTGGATTTGGGTAAACTCCGGTCAAATCACCAGTTGCCGTGCCAATGGGCGCCGCACCACTCACCCAGCTCAGGTTACCAGAGCCATTCGTTTGCAGGAGCTGACCAGAACTGCCGTCACCGCTGGGCAGGGTCCACACTACAGATGTACTCAGAGTATCCGGAGCCTTCAGGGACAGTGAATAGGTAGGTCCTTTATCTCTTAAGACTAGTTTATTTGCGGACGTGTTGTTGCCGACAACTGTCAAGTTGCCAGTAACCGTCGTGGCACCTAGCGCTGCCGTACCAGTCGTGTTGATGGTCGTCGTACCAGCAATGGTAGTCGCCCCATCAATCGTGGCTGCGCTGATCTGCGGGGTCAGTAGTGTTTTATTGGACAAGGTCTCAGTAGCATCACGCGTGACCACAGTACCCGTGGACGGGAACGTTGCATTCGATGAAATGCCGGTACCACCCAAAGTCGTAGGTAGCAGCCCCGTAACGGCTGCCGACTGCGATAAATTAATCGCGCCGAATGCTGGAGCCGCACCGGGAGACGGAATGACTAGGCTCTGATATACGGAGCCAGCTGCCGTCGAGAATAAGTTGCCAATGCCATTGCCGAGGATGACACCGTTATTGGTGAAGCTGCTCGTGCCAGTACCGCCGTTGGCTACGGGAACGTAACCCGAGGCGATGTGCGATGCGGGAAGCAGGGGAATGTCGTTGATGGCTAAACTTGTTCCTGAATACACACGACCTTTATCATCGACTGCCACCTTGTGATATGTCCCGGCTGTGACGCCAGTGGTAGTCAACGTCGGCGTCGGGTAATTACCTGTCAAATCACCACCGGCATTACCTGTAGGGGCCGCTCCGGTGACCCACCCCAGATTGCCGGTGCCATCGGTTTTCAATAGTTGACCCGATGAGCCGTCGGTTTCTGGCAAGGTATAACTGGTCGACTGCGCTAGCGAGTCGGCAGCGCGGAGGCTAATGAAGTTTAGAGTGCCTTTATCGCGCAGAACAAGGCGGCTCGCGTTGGTGCCGTTACCTAGGATCGTGACGTTTCCGGATGCATTCACCGGCCCAGAACTCAGCGCACCCGAAGTGCTAATCGATGTCGATCCCGTGATTACAGATGCGCCATTGATCGTCGCCGCGCTGATCAATGGGCTGCTCAGGATCTTGTTGCTCAAAGTTTCGGCTGCCGTAGTGGTCACAATCACACCAGAGGACGGGAAGGTAGCATTCGACGCCAGTCCTGTACCACCGTTGGCCCGCGGCAAGATGCCAGTGATAGCGAGCGGCTGCGCCAAATCAACTGCGCTGAATAGCGGTGCGCCGCCGCTTGGCCCGATCATGAGGCTTTGGTATGGCTGGCCTCCGGTGGTCGTCGTGAGAGCACCGGTGCCGCTACCTAAAACGACACCGTTAGCAGTCAGACTCGTCGCCCCGGTACCCCCCTTACCCACATCAAGAACACCAGAGGCAATCTGTGACATCGGCAGAGCTGGGATATCGCTTACCGACAGACTGGTGCCCATATAGACGCGGCCTTTGAGGTCGACGGCAACTTTCTGATAGGTACCTATGGCAATTCCTGTACCAGTGAGTGTCGGGCCAGGATAAGAGCCAGTGAGATCGCCGCCTGCAGCACCTGTGGGCGCAGCACCAGACACCCAACCGAGTTGACCTGAGCCGTTAGTCACCATCATCTGCCCGGCAGAACCATCTGAAGATGGAAGTGTCCAGGCCGTCGATGCTCCGAGTACAGGAGGTGCCTTGAGGGCCACAAAATTTGTCGTCCCACTATCGTGGAGTACTAGTCTATTTGCTGCCAGACCCGTACCGCGGATAGCGACATCACCGTTGATGGTCGCCGCGCCCGAGGTCAGCGTTCCGCTCGTATTAATCAGCGTCGATCCCGTGATCACCGAGTAGGCGCCAATGGTACCGCTGGTAATTATGGGACTGTTTAGTGTCTTGTTAGTTAAGGTTTGCATGCTCACGTCGGTCACCACCACCCCGGTTGCTGGGAAGGTCGCATTGGACGCGATGCCGATACCACCGTTGGATGTCGCGAGGATTCCGGTCACAGCCTCGGGCCGCGCCAAATTCAGACGCCCGAACACTGGCGTCGTCCCTGAATCCGGTATGACCAGAGTTTGGTAAGCCGAACCTGCCGCCGTCGACACCAGGTTGCCGGTACCGTTACCGAGGATGACACCGTTGCTCGTTAGGTTACCCACGCCAGTACCACCACGAGTCACTGGCAGCTCACCTGACGTAATGTGTGAGACTGGCAGGTTAGGTATGTCTGATGTCGACAGACCTCCGCCAAACAAGGCGCGTCCTTTGGCGTCAACCACCAGTTTGGTGTAAGTACCAGCCACAACACCCGTGGTTGTTAGGTACGGACCTGGGAACGAACCGACCAAGTCACCGGCAGCAGCACCGATCAAAGTTGCACCCGAGACCCAGCTAAGCACACCCGATCCATTGGTGCTGAGTAGTTGCCCACCTACACCATCGTTACCTGGCAGAGTCCATGCCACTGAGGCATTAAGATCGTCTGGTGCCTGGAATCCGATGGAGTAGGATGTACCCTTATCGTGCAGTACTAAACGATTTGCTGTTACACCGTTGCCTTGGATGGCAACGTTACCAGCAATGGTCGCTCCGGTCGCACGCACCGTGCCTTGCGTATCGATGTTTGTGGACCCACCGATCAAAGACGCGCCGTTGATGGTACCAGCGCTAATAAGCGTGGTGATCATCGTTTTGTTGCTGAGGGTCTCCGTAGCCGTTTGCGTCACGATCGTACCAGTAGTCGGGAATACAGCCCCGGATGCCACCCCGGTACCACCGTTGGCAGTCGCAAGGACGCCGGTGACAGCAGCCGCCTGGCCCAAGTTCAGCTGGCCAAACGAGGGCGTACTGCCGTTACTGGGCACCTGGAGCACCTGGTAAGCATTACCGGCCGCTGTGGTAAGCAGGTTGCCGCCGCCGTTACCCAGCATGACGCCGTTGTTAGTGAAGCTCGAGGCCCCTGTACCGCCAAAGCCTACACCGAGTTGCCCCGATCCAATCTGCGATACTGGCAAGATGGGGATATCAGAGACTTGTAGACTCGAACCACCGAGCACCAAACCCTTGGCGTTGAAGCGTACTTTGGGGAAGGTGCCAGCAGTAGCGACAGTTGCTAGCGTCGGACTTGGATAACTACCGACGAGGTCACCGCCTGCATTACCGTTTGGTGCAGCGCCAGTTACCCAAGACAACGAGCCGAGTCCATTGGTCTGTAGGAGCTGACCCGTGGTCCCGTCGGCCGTCGGCAGCGTAAAGATAACGTCGCGACTTTGATCATCCGCGGCTTTCAAAGAAATAGAGTAAGTGCTCGAGCGGTCCTGCAAAATCAGTCTCTGCGCTGACGTGCTGTTACCTTTGATACGCACGTCGCCATTCGATGTCATGCCAGCAGCGGTGATTGATCCTTGCGTGTTGATTACGGTTGAGCCACCGATGACAGACGCACCTTGAATGGTCCCAACATTTATCAGGGGGGCTGTAAGAGTCTTGTTGGTTAAAGTTTCCGTAGCGGTCTGCGTCACAATCACGCCACTAGTCGGATAAGTGGCAACAGATGAAGTCCCAGTGCCACCAGCAGTACTCGGCAAAATACCTGTGGTCGCTGCTGGTTGACCAATGTTAAGCGGGCCAAATTGCGGCGTGCCGCCGTCTGCTGGTACGGTTAGGCTCTGGAACGCCGTGCCGACATTGGTATTATTCACTACATCAGAATTATTGCCTAACATCACTGTATTTGCCGTGATACTGGCGCGGCCCGTGCCACCGTTTACCACCGGGATCATACCTGAAGCTATGTGCGATGCTGGCAAGTTCGGGATATCGGCTACGGTAAGTTGACCGCCGCTGAATACGCGTCCTTTAGTATCCACCGAAACCTTGGTGTAAGTGCCGGTACTCACGCCAGTAGTCGTCAAACTGGGTGACGGATAGTTTCCGGCCAAATCACCTGAGGCCAGTCCACTGGGCGGTGCCGAGCTTGCCCAAGTTAAGCCGCCGGATCCATTGGTTGATAGCAGCTGACCGTTCGCCCCGTCCGCCGCAGGCAATACAAACACGGTGGTGTTTGTTAGAATGTCGGGAGCCTTCAGAACGATGCCATGCTCAGTGCCGTTGTCGTTGAATGTCAAACGCCGTGCGAATGTGCCGTCGCCCGTAATTGCGACATTACCATCAAAGGTTGCGGCTGTGGTCTTGAGGGTACCCGTCGTGTTGATATTCGTTGCACCACCGACAAGAGATGTACCGAGTATCGTGGCTCCGTCGATAGTGCCACCGCTAATGAGTTTATTGGAAAGGGTCGCAGCACCCGCTTCAGTGACCACCGTGCCACTGCTCGGGAATACCGCCGACGAATTTAACCCCGTCCCACCAAGAGCGCTCGGGAGTATGCCAGTCACTGCTGCAGACTGCGAGAGATTAACGGCACCGAAGGCAGGCACGCCACCGTTAGTCTGCACGACTAAGCTTTGGTACGCCTGCCCCGAACCGGTGCTGAAGAGGTTGCTCGAACCGTTACCGACGATAACGCCGTTTGCACTAAAGCTGCTGGCTCCCGTACCGCCGTTAGTGACATTGAAAATACCAGAGCCGATCTGCGAGGACGGTAGGATCGGAATGTCGGCCGCCGTGAGCGCAAATGTAGCGTTGACCCGCCCCTTCCGGTCTATGGCTACTTTCATATAAGTACCGCTAGAGACGCCGGTTTCGATGAGCTGTGGATTTGGATACGAGCCGCTGAGATCACCGCCTGCTGATCCCATGTTTTCCGCAACCGACACCCAGCCTAGTTGCCCTGAGCCGTTAGTCGTCAGCATTTGACCGGGACCGCCGTCCGTGCCCGGCAGCGTCCAAATCACGTGATTAGCGATGACAGACGGAGCTCTAAAGGCAACGTATTTACTGTTGGCTGCGTCGTTAAAGGCCAAAAGATTGGTCGAGCCGTTCACTCCAGTTCCGAGGACAGAGAGAGTACCGAGTACGGAAGTGGCACCGGCACTTATGGAACCAGACGTCTGAATACTTGTGAGACCATTGATGAGTGAGTTACCGGTGATCGTACCATTGGTCACGATAGGCGTTTGGAGCGTCTTATTGGTGAATGTTTCGAAACCACCAACTGTGGCAATCGTACCGGTAGATGGATAAATCGCGTTGGATGAAAGACCGGTACCACCCAGGGTCGTGGGCAAAATACCCGTTACCGCTGCAGTCTGCGAAATGTCTAGGGGACCGAAAGCCGGGACACTGCTACCGTTTGGAATCCGGAGCACTTGGAACGTCGTGCCGGCAGCGGTGCTAAATAAGTTGCCACCACCGTTACCAAGGATCACGCCGTTCGCAGTGAAACTGGAGCTGCCGGTACCACCGTTGGCGATCGCCACCTGTTCCGAGCCGATCTTAGAGGCTGGTAAACTTGGGATGTCGGACGGGCTTAAATTAAAGCCGCCAAACACCCGCCCTTTGGTATCTACATAAACTTTTTGATAAGTGCCAGCAGCGACGTTAGTCGTGGTGAGCACTGGACTGGGATAATTACCTGTCAAATCGCCACCGGCGCCACCAGTAGGTACGGCACCGGAAACCCAAGAAAGCCGACCGTTACCACCCGTCTGTAGAAGCTGTCCGTTCGTACCGTCAGCTGTCGGGAGTGTGAATTCCACATTACCAGTCAGGATCTCAGGTGCTTTCAGCGATACGTATTGTACCGACCCCCGGTCGTTGAGAATAAGTTTATTGGCGTAGTTGCCACTGCCTTGCACAGTCAAGTTGCCACGCGTCGTGGCTGAAGCAGCAGCTATCGTACCGACCGTGTCGATGCTCGTACTACCACCGATGGTCGTAGCGCCGCCAATAGCCGCCGCAGTGATAACCGGTGATGCCAGAGTTTTGTTGCTAAGCGTCTCCGTTTCACTCCGCGTGACAACGACACCCGATGCCGGGAACGTGGCATTAGACGACACGCCGATACCACCCAGATCCGTGGGCAAGACACCAGTCACGGCGGCCGCCTGTGACAAGTCGACGGGGGCAAATACGGGTGCACCTGAAGCCGAAACGGTGAGGCTTTGGTAGGTGACTCCCGCGCTCGAGCTCGCCAGAGTCCCGCCGGCCAGACCGAATACGACGCCGTTGGTTGAGAAGCTCGAGGCACCAGTACCACCGCGATTGACGGGAACTAAACCGCTTCCTATTTGAGATGCCGGCAGTGACGGTATGTCTGACACCGAGAGAGTCGTGCCTTCGCGTACCCTACCCTTCAGGTCAACAACCACTTTCTGATAGGTGCCGGCACCGACGCCCGTGTTGGTTAGCACTGGGCTCGGATAGTTACCACTCAGGTCGCCCGAAGCTGTGCCGATTGGCTCAGCGCCAGAGACCCAATGCATTTCACCTGAAGCACTTGTTGCCAGCAGCTGATTAGCGGATCCCTGAGTCGTTGGTAGGGTCCAGCCTACCGCGCTACCAGATACGGTGTCTGCAGCACGTAAGAACACTGAGTTAGTGCTACCTTTGTCGTTAAATACAATTTTGTTTGCAGCTACGCCGCTACCACGTACTGTGAGGTTACCATTGATGGCCGTCTCGCCGGCATTGATCGTCCCAACCGTATCAATCGAACTACCACCAGTAATTAGGGCTGCATCAGTGATGGTGCCACCACTGATAAGGGGTGTCGCCAGCGTCTTGTTGCTAAATGTTTCCGCTCCAGCGACGGTTGCTACCACACCAGCCGTGGGGAAGGTGGCAACAGACGAAACACCGATACCACCGCGCGTTGTTGGGAGAATCCCGGAGACTGCATTGGGCTCTGCCAAGTCAACTGCACCAAACGACGGCACTCCACCAGCGCTCGGGATGCGCAGCACCTGAGCGGCAACCCCTGCCGCTGTCGAATAAATATTGGCAGTGCCGTTGCCGAGGAGTACGCCATCAGCCGTCAGCGACGTCGTACCGGTACCACCTAATTCCACGCCCAGAATGCCGGATGTCAATTTACTGATCGGTAGCGGCGGTACATCAGCTACGTCTAGTGTGGTACCGGCTGTCGCGCGGCCCTTGGCGTCAACCGTGATCTTCGTGTACTGGCCAGACCCCACACCCGTCTCAGGCAAAACTGGGTTTGGATAACCTCCCGACAAATCACCACCAGCAGGTCCCGTGGGATTAGCACCCGAAACCCAGCTCAAAGTCCCACCACCGTTGGTGGTCAGGAGCTGGCCACTGCTGCCGTCGGCACTCGGTAGGGTCCAGACGACAGAGTTGACCAGGGCGTCTGGTGATTTCAACGAAACGGACTTGGAGTTGCCAAGGTCGTTCAGTACCAACCTTTTTGGTGTCACATTGTTACCGCGAATAATCACGTCACCGTTGACGTTCACTTCGCCTACGGTAAAAGTGCCGCTCGTATTTACAGTCGCCAGGCCGCCGATAAAGGTGCTGCCCGCAAGCGACCCAGAATTGATCACCGGACTAGTCAAAGTTTTGTTAGTTAAATTTTGCGATCCTGCTTCGGTCACCACTGTACCAGAGGCAGGGAAGGTGGCCGTCGACAGAACACCCGTACCACCATTGGCGGTTGGTAAGATACCGCTCACTGCGGAACTGTGGGCCAAATTGATAGGTGCAAATACCGGTGCCCCACCACCAAGTGGTACCGTGAGGCTTTGGTAAGGTGACCCGGCGGACGTGCTCGCTAGTACGCCCGACCCTGTACCAAACACCACGCCATTACTAGTAAAGCTCGATGCTCCGGTACCACCACGAGTGACACCAAGGACGCCAGTCGTCAATTTGGAGGTATCGAGAGGTGGCACGTCGGCTGGATCCAACGTCGTCGCATAGGTGATCCGCCCCTTCGCATCAACACGTGCTTTGGTAAACGTACCTTGCACGACACCAGTGTTGGTCAAGATGGGGCTTGGATAATTGCCCGTGAGATCGCCAGATGCGATACCTGTGGGTGCTGCCCCAGATACCCAACTCAGGGCGCCACCGCCGTCAGTCTGCAGCAACTGCCCGTTGGTTCCGTCGGCCCCTGGTAAGGTAAATTCGACCGAATTTGACAGCGTGTCTGGTGCTTTTAAACTGACGCGCCGCGCCGATCCTTGGTCACTCAGGTGTATTTTATTAGCGGTAGAGCCGTTGCCTAGAACAGTTATGTCCCCGTTAATCGTCTGCGCTCCGGATCCAATCGTCCCGGTGATGTCAATGGTCGTTGTACCTGTAATCAGGGACGCACCAGATACCGTGCCGGAGCTAAGAATCGTGCGCCCCAGAGTTTTATTGTTTAGGATCTCGGTAGCATCGCGAGTCACGACGGTGCCGGAGCTCGGGTAAATAGCAGTCGAGTTAACCCCAGTACCACCGAGCGTCGTCGGCAGAGTGCCGACTACAGCAGCTGACTGCGACAGATTGACGGCACCAAAAGTCGGCACACCACCGGTCGATGGCATGACTAAGCTTTGGTAGGCGCTGCCCGGTCCCGTTGAGAAGATATTGCTCGTGCCATTGCCGAGCAGCACACCGTTGGTCGTAAAGTTCGATGCCCCGGTACCACCAAATTCCACGGGAACAAAACCATTGTCTATTTGGCTTGCGGGGATTTTCGGTAAGTCACCGACAGAAAGCGTGGTGCCGGCTAGGGCACGACCTTTCTCATCCACCGTGATCTTGGTGTACTGCGAGGCTGCAATGCCCGTATTCCGAAGAATTGGTGCTGGGTACTGGCCCGAAAGATCGCCACCAGCGTTGCCGGACGGCACTGTACCGGAGACCCACTGCAGGGTACCAGTACCGTTAGTGGTTAGGAGCTGCCCAGCTGTGCCGTCCGTCTCAGGCAGTGTCCATTCGACCGATGCTGAGAGCACATCCGGTGCCTTGAGCGAAATGGCTCGCGTCGCACCAAGATCGTGCAAACGCAAACGATTGGCTGCGGTGCCGCTGCCTCTGATAGTCACATCACCGTTCACGATGTGATTAGAAGATACTATGGTCCCACCGATATCCAACGTGGTTGCACCGGTGATCGATGCTCCATCAATCGTTGGCGTCGTCAAAATGGCACTTGCCAACGTTTTATTGGTCAGCGTGGCAGCTGCTGCTTCCGTCACCACAGTACCGCTTGCTGGAAAAGTCGCCGTCGATACTACGCCTATGCCACCGAGTGACTGCGGCAACACGCCGGTGACGGCAGCTGGGGATGAAAGATTGACGGCGGTGAAGTATGGGGTTCCGCCACTACTAGGCACGGCGAGTACTTGGTAGGCAGCACCAGCGGCCGTGGGGACCACATTACCCGTACCGTTACCCAGAAGTACGCCGTTGTTCACCAAGGAACCCACACCCGTGCCGCCGCGCGATACTGGCAGGAGGCCGCTCGTGATGAGATCGGCTGAGTGAGGAGGGAGGTTGGCATCGATCAGAGTGGTCCCGTGAATGATACGGCCTTTGGGATCGACAACGACGCGCGCGTAAGTCCCAGCTACGACCGTGGTGTTAGCTAGAATCGGATTGGGATAGTTACCCGATAGATCACCCGAGGCAACTCCCGTCGGCGCTGCACCAGAAATCCAACTCAGTGTCCCCGACCCGTTGGTTTGTAGGAGCTGCCCCGCTAAACCATCCTGACCCGGCAAGGTCCAGTCCACTGAGGCGTTAAGATTATTTGGCGCCACGAAGGACAGCGATGCAGCGTTGGTTTGGTCGTTCAGCACGAGACGCCTTGCAGCGCTGCCGTTACCTTGAATGACGATGTCGCCATCAACAGTCTGTGCACCCGAGGCGAGTGTACCAGTCGTAGAGATATTTCCGGAAATGTTAAGCGTCGACGTTCCGCCGATTGTTCCATTGTTAAAAACCGAACCCGATATTGTTTTGGCACTGAGAGTTTGCACACCGTCCTCAGTGACTACTGTGCCTGAGGACGGAAATGTTGCCGTGGAATTTATACCGGTACCACCGAGCGCACGCGGCAAGATTCCGGTGACAGCCGCAGGCTGACCTAGGTTCACCGCGGTGAACATGGGAGCGCCACCACCAGGCTGTGCCACCAGACTCTGGTAGGCAGCACCCGCTGTTGTCGATGTCAGCGTGCCACCGGAACCACCAAAGACGATGCCGTTGGTATTGAAGCTGGAAACTCCAGTACCGCCATTGACCACACCTAACATGCCGGTTTGGATGAGCGATGTCGGGATACCAGGAATGTCCGCAGTGTCAAGTGTACCACCCGACACCACGCGGCCCTTAGCGTCAACTGTCACCTTGGCGTAAACGCCAGGATTGACGCCGCTTGGTGCGAGGACAGGAGCTGGGTAGTTACCCGTCAAATCTCCCGCAGCCTCACCTGAAGGACGCGCACCTGAATACCAACCCAACGTGCCGCTACCGTTAGTGCCTAACAACTGTCCGTACCCACCCTCGGTATCAGGTAGTGTCCACGTCATTGTCGTGGCAATGGTAGCTGGGGCCTTAAAGTTCAAGGAATTGGTATTCGTACTATCCTTCAGTGAAATCACTTGCGTCGCGTTACCAACACTATTCACAGTGATACTGCCATTGACGGTTGCTGAACCCGTCACTGACTGGCCTGTCGTGTCAATACGCGTCGATCCCGTGATCAGCGATGCGCCTGATACGGTGCCACTAGAGACAACAGACTTGACCAATGTTTTCTCGCTAAGAGTCTCAACAGCATCCCGCGTCACCACCACACCTTCCGTCGGGAACGTTGCCGTCGAATTTACACCCGTACCACCGAAGGCGCGCGCGACTGTGCCGCTCGAGATGATGGCGCCCGATAGGCTTGGTATGTCGCCAGGTATGAGAGTCGTGCCGTTCGTGACGCGGCCTTGCAGATCAGTGGTCACCTTCGTATAAACACCTGGAGTGCCTGTATTAGGTAGAGAGATGGTCGCATTATTACCAACTGTGCTCACGAGTACACCGGGACCTGCCAGTACGGCACCGACTTTGCTGTTGAAGCTTAGCCAGTCGAGGACTGAGAGATACCCCGACGATACGCCCGATGCTTGTGAGAGTGACATCGTCCCTGTGGATGCCGAGTACACTAGAGGTGCGTAAGCTGAGATGGACGACCGCGCCGTTGATTGACCGCGGGATTCTGTGTAGTAGAGGTTGGCACCTTCTGAAACGTCGCTAGTGTTGAGTGTCACGATACCCGTCTTGCCTGCCACAGACTGCACTGGGACGACAGGTAGCGATGCCCACCCGAGCTTACCGCCGCCATCGGTTTGCAAGAGCTGGCCAGTTGATCCATCTGAGTCGGGCAAGGTCCAAATACGCGGGCCGATGGCATAATCGGGAGCTTTGAATCCTACGTAGTTGCCGGCAGAAAGGCTATTGAAACGCAGCTCGCCCGTCTGCCCTAAGTTAGCCCCGAAGGCTTTAATCTCAATGGCGTTTTGTTTAGCCGTCGTCATGCTGCCGGTGTTGATCGTTGTGTTTGAGTTTATGGCAGCCTGTTTGGAATTGAAGGTCAGCCAATCGATGGAGCTAATGTAGCCATCGCTGATACTCGTAGCTTGGGTCTGACCGACCACTGGGGTCGTTCCGTTCATCGTCACCGATAACGGCGGAATCGCAGTGACCGTAGTCGAAGCCGGGATCCACATCGTCCCGTCAAAACTCAACACTTGGCCTGGATTGGGCGCAACGTTGCTGACGTTGGTCCCTTGGATCGCGGTGGAGTTCGGACTCGGGGTGCTCCATATCATCTTGCCACTGGCGTCTTTGGTTAAAAACTGGTTGGCCGTGGGCTTGGTCGTCGGGCCAACGACAAGTTTACCGTCGTCCCCGAAGGCCACCGTGCGGCCATCCACGGGGACACGAGCGGCATAAGGCACGGTCACTACTTGCTGCTGCGGATAGGGTGCACCACCGTGGGTCAGGTCACTGACTTGGAACCAAACAGGTTGGGATGTGTCGGGGAACACTTGGGCATAGTCGGCACCGCTCAAGGCCACGCGCACTTGGAAGATGCCCTCTTGAAGGGCAACGTTTTCGAATCCCTGAGACACCGTGAGGACCGGGGTCGTACCTGGATTGTCGTGGAAAAAGGCGATTTCCAAAGCCACGGGTCCGACCACTGGTTTGCCGTTCGCCTCAGTTAGCCGCCCCGTGAGCACGAAGTCAAATGATGACTGTGCCTGGGCAATGGTCCCGAGGAACATTGCCACAAGTAGCAGGCTAGCGATGCGAACAGCTTTCCGCATATCCCTCCTACCAGTTAGGTAAGCCGACACTACCAGTCGTCATTTGGTAAGTGCCGTTGGTGATGGTGGTACCAGTCACGTAATCCACTGACCCTTGAAATCCCCCTTGTTGCTGCATTGATGTGTCAAAGGAAGAGAAACTCATCGTCACGTACGGAAAATCTTGCAGATAAACTTTGCTCACAGCCATCTTGGGACTGGTTGATTCATCAACTAGGAGTTTGAGGCTGTTCTCGCCGTAGCTCATCGCACTTGCAATCGCTGGATCCGATGGGTACAGGCGAATCACGAATCCGTTATCATCTGAAAGGAAGTGCGTCTCCCACCCTGGAGTGGCGGGATCCTCCGGTGCTGCTAGGCCCAGTGATCCGGCCACACCGGTGAGCAGGTCCCTGAGCGTTGTCTCCGACATGAGACGAATTGGCGCACCTGGAGACACCTCACTACTTTCGATTTTCAGAGTGACTACACTACGTGTTTGGTAGTGAGAGCGGTTGGCAACGAGTGCGTTGGGCAATTCAATCGGAGTCCCACTGGGACCGTTTGGCACATTTTTAGCGTTTTTTGCCTTCAATTTATCAATCGTCGAGCCTACACTCTGCCCATTCACAGAGATCGTTTGTTTCCGACACGAGGCGCTATTTACTCCCAGCACAAGTGCCGCAAACGCTGCAAATATAGGCTTCGCCGACGTCATGCCAGGTGCATACATGCGCCGCACTGAAGCCGAAATTTTGAAGCTTTTCGTCATCTCGCTCAATCCTTGTAAACTGCCATAATTACAAGTTAGACCCTCGTCCTCTTGCCCTACCTCGGTACAATTGAGAGAAATCTTGAGGGCATATTGATCCGCAGCAACTTTTTGTTAACCCCCAAATAATCATGATTTTTTTAGGCAGGACAGAGCGCTGGCCACGTAGCCAAGCGCAACTGCGGCGAATTGGCCGGACAGCCAACATAAAGTAGACACTTTCCGGAGAGGCCTCAGGCCTCCCGCCGCGCCCCTCAGGGACTGCGATCCGCGACCACTCACACCGATCCCGACTGGGCAGGTTTGATACCGCTCGTACTAAAATTCCGATGACACTGAGTGATTGACCACGCATTAAAGATGCCGCCAATGGGTAACAATTACCTCACGACAAAAAATCTGCGCGCCCTGCTAAACATCTGTCGGGAAATGTCGAAGCACTCAGTAAGGAGGACATTTCATGGCGGGCTATGCCAACGAGCATCGGGTCGAGCTGATTACGGATCGGCACACGTTCACGCGCCGGACCGGTATGATCATCGACTTCCGCGAAATCCAGTGGCTTGGATTCACGCTCGACAATACCGCCGGTATGTTCTGTGACGAGCGTGTGAGTGCGCTCGTCCGTTTCGTTGAAGCCCATAGCGACTACCATATCGTCACGTCTGATAGTAAATATCGTTGGCTTAACAGATTTGTCCCCGGCTATGATGTTTACTATCTAGCCGAGGGTGATAAGAATCCCTATCTAGTGGTCCACACTAATCTTGAGATTGAGCGCGAGCAAAACATCCGTCGTTTACGGATGATGCGCCTAAGAGAACTAGCGTCACGCAGTGAGTGAGACTAGACACTCATGACGGGTTATCAACTTCGGTATGACTCGTGGCACCAAAGAATGCCAATGAACCAACTGCAAGCATAAAAAAATTTACCCGCAGATTTCATGTGGATTACAGTTGTCTGTTGGCAAGACATGCCATGACGATTTTAACCAACTCGATCAGTCGACTAATAATTTACGCGTACATACGGGCAATGACAAAGCCTGGAGCGCGTTGCGTCATATTGCCAGTAACTGGCCATTGTCGCACCAGACGCCCATTCTTTTGCAGGGTCCAAAGGGCTCTGGCAAAACTCACTTGATGCGAGCATTCGAGCAACAAATTCGTTCCCGAGACAATGAAGTCACCGTTTCTTGGCAAAGCTGTAGAGCAATCTTTGACGACTATTTTCGGCAGCAATCACGCCTGAAATATGTGGCACCATCCACCAATCGTCACCATATCGATATTTTACTTTTGCATTCCTTTGCCGCCATACAAGACAGCTTGGGGCTACAGGACTTATTCGTCCAGTTAATTGACGCCATGATCCAAAAAGCAAAACTTGTTATCATCGAGGTCCGCCATCTACCAAGTGATAACGCCCTTGTAGCACCACATCCAGATGCGCTTTATCTACCAAGTTATAAGTCATTTTTTCAGCAATGCTCACAGTTAAGAATAACTGAAACGCAAGACGATTAGAGACACATTTTCTTAAAGGTACCTGGTCGCCAAGGGCGCCGTCAATGCGGCGACCCTGGTTTGAAAAAAACTTTTATGTTTTCAGGGTGGGGAGCGAAACAACTTGTTGGTTCACCCCACGGCGCGCCATCCGGTTTAACTACCCCTGAATTTCGTCAAAAATATGAACTGCAACTAGGTATCATTACCGCTTTTGATCGTGCCTACTATGGGCGCAAACACTGCGTAACCTACCTGCAACACATCCTGGACATCTAGCCCAGACCATAATTCAAACACCAATTTAGGATCCGCATCCCCATCAGCTAGGTAGTAGTGGCAAGCCTTAGGAACGAATTTATTATACACCTTGCCATCGACGCTGCTTATGATGTGGTACTCTTTATTTGACTCACAGAAATCGATCAAAGATTGCACTCTGTCACACCAAAATTGCCCAGTCAGCATGTGCGGATCTAGGTCTAAAAATCTTAGCTCATCGTATTTCCACACCTTACCAACACGCTTGAAAAAGGCATGAAGTGCTATAGACGATTCTTCGAAGCTTTTGCGACGCGGATCCATACCCACCTCCATCCTGTCGGGGGTATCGGAGCATGGCGGGCGGGGCTTGAGGGGATTTTACAATCGCTGAGGTTAAGACCAGGATATAAAGACGAATTTGATGAGAGATTACTGATCGTGCAAACAACTTGACGCTAGTGATTACGAGGCAACCCTACGACCGCTCATGCTCACCCACATGATCCCTGATCTTGACATCAAGTGCGCCAACCCGGTGGTCATGATTCTCCACGCGGCGCTCCATCCGGTCATACTGCTCCTCACCTATTTTTGAAGGCATGACGATCTAAGGCACTTTCATCATGACTTATCGGCTGTAATCAATCACCACAGCCCTGGTCATTCTCGTATAGCTGCACACTAGAATCCCGGAGATTAAGTAGAACCGTGTGGGGCCGCGGCATCGCCCTGGAATTAGACAGCGGCGAAAAAACCACGCACTGAGTGACGCTTTCGAACCAAAATTCGCCCGAAATCATCTGTGGCTCTAGCCCTAAAAACTTAAGCTCCTCATAAATCCAAATTCGGCCAACCCGCTTGAAAAAAGCGTGCAAATCTCTGGAATTCTGCACAAATATTTTGTGCCGAGGATCCATAGCCACCTCCACCCTGGGATAGGTATCGGCGCGTGGCGGTAGGGGCTTTAGGAGACATCATAATCCCGGGAGCTATGATCAGGATATAGAGACGAAATTGGCGGCAGATTACTGATAGTTTAAACAGTTTTATGTGCGGCAGAACCCAGCGACTTTACGAC
Organism: Deltaproteobacteria bacterium; assembly: GCA_016874735.1. Classification (NCBI taxonomy): domain Bacteria; kingdom Pseudomonadati; phylum Myxococcota; class Myxococcia; species Deltaproteobacteria bacterium. Next base: position 14,069 of record VGTI01000034.1, on the reverse strand, counting down.
CGCTCATGCTCTACCACATGATCCCTGACCGTGACCACTAGCGCGCCATTGCGGTGGTCATGAGTCTCAACCTTGAGCTCCATACGGTCATACTGCTCCTCCCTCAACTTTGACGGCGAGACGATCTCAATCACTTTGGCGATGCTAGCTTTGATCTCTTCCATAGTCACACTCATTTTGTGGAAGGAATGATGAAGCTGGTTGATGGAGTAGTTGGTAGTACTGGCATGAACTTCGAACCTGCTGTTAAGGTCTTTTACATCGGTCTTCAGCTCCGCGACATCGGTCTTCAGCTCCGCGACATCGGTCTTCAGCTCCGCAACATCGGTCTTCAGCTCCGCAACATCGGTCTTCAACACCGCGACATCGGTCTTAAGCTCACCAATCTCTGAGCCCATACGCTGGATGGTGGGATGCTCGTCGATAGCTTCGTTGACGACAGTTTTGATTGTGACCTTGAGGGTGGTTTCGTCTAGCTGCACGCTGGGATCCTTGAGATTAAGTGGGACCTTGTGGGCCCCCGTGAGGGACCGTGTTAACGCCGTGGCGTGGGGTACCATAGCACTGGTTGGGGGTGGGTGGAATGGGAGAGGAGGGGGTGGGAGCGGACATCTGGTAAGTAGCCGGAAGGATTGGGGCATCGCCAGCAGGAGGCTAAAGTTTGTTTTAACTTGAACAACCACGATGCAAAGCAGCGAGAGTGACTATCACAAATTATTCTCTCCGCATTTTTTTCCGAGCACGGACATCAAAGGAATTCTTCCTATGTCACTCGCATTAGCGAAATGAGCTGATCATACTAGTCGGCAATCAGAAATTTCTCCGAGGCGATATTATGCGCGTTCCATCACTAGTCGGGTACACAGCATCAAATAAAGCCATTTACCAGTACGAGACCAGCAATCCCGATGAGCTTCGTGAGCGAATTACACGCTTTAGCCAGGAAGAACATTTCGACGCAGTAGCTGTTTTTTCCTACTTACAGTTAGTATACTGGCGAAAGTATGGCGAAGACTCTTTAGACTTCATGACTGCCTCAAATATGCTTTCCGCTCACTTTCGCTTGGTTTCGGCGGAATTCAAGGAGGTACACTCTAAGAAACTAAGGATCGTCACCACCATCGACCTTGCCAAATATGGGCGTCAACATTGTGTGCCTTATCTCCAAAAAATCTTGGACTTTTAGGCCTGCCCATAAATTAATCATTAGATCTGGGTCGGTATCACCATCAGCCAAATAATAGACGTCTGCCTTAGGCATGAATTTATTGAATACCTTACCGTCCGAGTTACTAATGATGTGATAACCTGGATTTGCTTCGCAAAAGGTTATCAACATGTGCACACTTCCCGGCCAAAATTCGCCGGTCATCATCTGAGGCTCTAAGTCCAAAAACTGAAGCTCTTCGTATATCCAAATTTTGCCGACCCGCTTGAAGAATGCTTGCAGCTCTCGCGACGAGTCTTCAAATTTTTTGCGCCGAGCATCCATACCCGCCTCCACCCTAAGGGGTATCGGCGCCTGGCTGTTAGGTCTTGAGGTGACATCTGAATCACGGAACCTAGGGCGTGACTAAAGAGGAAAAATTCCCTGCAAATTTTAATAAGTCCAAATTATCTAATTAACCGTCAACGAAAACCAATAACCCTACGACCGCTCATGCTCACCAATATGATCCCTGACCGTAACCTCAAGTGCGCCAATGCGATGGTCATGGTTGTCCACGCGGCGCTCCATCCGGTCATACCGCTCCTCGCGGTATCTTTGAAGGCATGACGATCTCAATCACTTTGTTGAGACCTGACTTGATCTCTTCCATGTCCACACTCATTTTGTGGAAGGAATCGTGGAGCTTGTTGATGGAGTAGTTGGTAGTCCTGGCATGAACTTCGAACCTACTGTTAAGATCTCTGACATCGGTCTTCAGCACCGCGACATCGGTCTTCAGCACCGCGACATCGGTCTTAAGCACCGCAACATCGCTCTTAAGCTCACCAATCTCTGATCCCATCCGCTGGATGGTGGGATGCTCGTCGATAGCTTCTTTGACGACTGTTTTGATTGTGACCTTGAGGGTGGTTTCGTCTAGCTGCACGCTGGGATCCTTGAGATTGGCTGGAACCGTGTGGGACCATGGCAATGCCGTGGTGTGGGGTAACATAGCACTGGTTGGGGGTGAGTGGAATGGAGTAGGAGGGGGTGGGCGCGGACATCTGGTAAGTAGCCGGAAGGATTGGGGCATCGCCAGCAGGAGGCTAAAGTTTGTTTTAACTAGAACAACCACGCTGCAAAGCAGCGAGAGTGACTATAGCAAATTATTCTCTCCGCATTTTTTTCCGAGCACGGACATCAAAGGAATTCTTCCTATGTCACTCGCATTAGCGAAATGAGCTGATCATACTAGTCAGCAACCAGAAATATCTCCGAGGCGATATTATGCGCGTGCCATCACTAGTCGGGTACACAGCATCAAGAAAGGCGATATACCAGTACGACACAAGCGTAATGGGGCATCTTGATGACAAATTAAAAGACTTCACTCAAGAAGATCACTTCGACGCGGCAGCTGTATTTTCCTACTTACAATTTGCTTATTGGCGTAAGTATGGAGAGAACTCGCATGATTATATCGATGCTACCGCCATGCTGGCTAAACATCGATCCAAGATGAAGCCGGATACTCTATCTCACTACGCGATCGCTCTAGGTATCGTCACTGCCTTTGATCACTCGCAGTACGGTCGCAAACTTTGTGTACCCTACCTCAAAGAAATCTCGATCACTTAGTCGCGATCCAAATTCAAAACCGAGATTAGCATCGGCATCACCGTCAGCCAAATGGTACGTAATCGCCCCTTCCACAAGTTTATTGTAGAACACGCCATCTTTAAAGCTAACTATATGATAACCCGGATTGGACTGACAGAATTCAACCAGAACCGGCACTGCATTAGCCAGAAATTCACCTCCAATCATGTGCTGATCTAGATCGAGAAACGCCAGCTCATAGGGAAGCCAAATTTTACCTATGCGCTTAAAAAAAGCGTTAAGCTCACTCGCAACTTGATCGAATGTCTGGCGTTGCGGATCCATACCCACCTCCACCCTTAGAAGGGTATCGGCGAATTACGGCAGGGGCTTGAGGGACTCCTGGAATCACGGGAGCTAAGACCAGGCTAAAGAGACGAAATTGGTGACAGATTGTCTTTAGCACAAGCGAGTTGACGCCAGTGATTACGAAGAAACCCTACGACCGCTCATGCCCACCCACACGATCCCTGATCTTGACCTCAAGCGCACCAATGCGGTGGTCATGATTCTCCACGCGGCGCTCCATCCGGTCATACTGCTCCTCACGTATCTTTGAAGGCATAACGATCTCAATCACTTTGTTGAGACCTGACTTGATCTCTTCCATATCCACACTCATTTTGTGGACGGAATCGTGGAGCTTGTTGATGGAGTAGTTGGTAGTCCTGGCATGAACTTCGAACCTACTGTTAAGGTCTCTGACATCGGTCTTCAGCTCCGATACGTCGCTCTTCAGCACCGATACGTCGCTCTTCAGCTCACCAATCTCTGATCCCATCCGCTGGATGGTGGGGTGCTCGTCGATAGCTTCGTTGACGACTGTTTTGATTGTGACCTTGAGGGTGGTTGCGTCTAGTTGCACGCTGGGATCCTTGAGATTAAGTGGGACCTTGTGGGACCGTGTTAACGCCGTGGTGTGGGGTAACATAGCACTGGTTGGGGGCGGGTGGAATGGGAGAGGCGGGGGTGGGCGCGGACATGTGGTAAGTGGTCGAAAGGATTGGGGGGGGCATCGGCAGCAGGAGTCTAGAGTTTGTTTGAACTAAAACCATCCTCTGGCTACTTGGCAAAGTACACGGTCATTTCGATTACTGTGGCACCAACCTTGATCATGTCGCCTCTTGCCCCCCGTCGCTTTTAAGCAATGACATCTTGATGCCAGAGACTATGTCGCTCGCAACACACCCAAGCAAGTGCTAGTCCGTTTCTGCAGGTCTGAGTCCTAAGTTCAGCAGAAGGATTTACTCATGAGGGAAGTTTCGACGCTTGTTGGCTATACGCGCACCCAAAAGGAAATTCATCAGTATAGTTTGGACCCTTTGAGAGACGAGCCTACGGTCGCACCAGATTTCACACCTGAAGACTGTTTTGATGCCGTAGCTGTTTTCACACATTTACAAATAGTCTACTTGCGTAGGTATGGCGAGGATTCTCAGGAGTACCGCGACGGTCTCAAAATGTTGACCTTTCATACGGCTCGAACTACGACGCATTTTCGTGCGAGCCAAAAAGATATGCTAGGCATCGTTACGGTTCTTGATCTTGCTAAGTACGGGCGCAAACATACTGTTTCCTATCTTAAAGAGCTCGTCTAGACTAAGCCTAGTTTCGAAGTCAAATACCAAATCTGGATCCGCATCACCGTCCGCTAGGTAGTAATGGCTCCCATTAGCGACAAACCTATTGTAAACAAGAGGCAAGTGGAAGCTAATGACATGATATTCTGGGTTGGCCGCACAGAAATCGGTAAGCAACTGCTCTTTACCCTGCCAGAATTCACCCGTCAGGGTATCCGGCTCAAGGTCCAAGAACTTTAGCTCATCGTAAATCCAAACGCGACCAGCTCGCTTTAGAAAATAAAAAAAATCGTCTGAATTTTCACGAAACATTTTGACCCGCGGATCCATACCCGTTCCCTCCACTTGGGGGAGGTATCGGCGATGGGCAGCGGAGTCTTGAGGCGCCTTTGTAATCGCGGGAAATAAGACCAAATTATGTACACGAAATAATCAACAACTTGCCAATAGCCCAAACTTGCTAACCTGCGCTAAAGGACGTCCAATCTTCGACCGCTCATGCTCACCCACATGAACCCTGACCGTAACCTCAAGTGCGCCAATGCGATGGTCATGGTTGTCCACGCGGCGCTCCATCCGGTCATACTGCTCCTCACGTATCTTTGATGGCATGACGATCTCAATCACTTTGTTGATATCAGATCGGATGTACTCCACCACCGCAGCGTTCGGTATTCTCGTCTAGCTGCACGCTGGAATCCTTGAGGTTAAGTAGGACCGTGTGGGGCCGCGGCGTCGCCGCGGAGTTAAACAGTGCCGAAAAAATCACGCGCTGAGTGACATATTAGTTGAACTACCAATATCATCCATAACCCGAACAAACAGGTAGTAAAAACCTCACAGCTCCGGAATATTAGGCAAGGAAGGCGCATGCTCGTTCCATCACTAGTCGGCTATACATCATCACAAAAAACTCATTTACCAATACGACACCAGCAACCCTGAAGAGCTCAGTCATAAAATCGCGGATTTTAGCGACGAGGATCACTTTGATTCGATTGCCGTCTTTTCCTACCTGGAATTTGTCTACTGGCGTAAGTACGGTGAGGATTCTCTTGACCTAAAGAGTGCGACAAACATGCTCTTTTCTCACAATCGACTGGTGCCGGCTGAATTCTTCAAGACACACGCAAAGAAACTAGGTTTAATCACCGCTATTGATCTTGCCAAGTATGGACGTTGCCTTTGCTTGCCTTATCTCCAAAAAATCTTGGATATTTAGGTGTGCCCATAAATCAATCATGAGATCTGGATTATCGTCTCCGTCAGCTAAAAAGTAGAAGTGTGAAGATGGAATGAACTTATTGAACACCTTACCTTCTGTACTACTAATGATGTGATAGCCGGGATTTGCCTTACAAAACTCGGTCAAATTAGAAACACCGTCCGACCAAAATTCGCCCGAAATCATCTGTGGCTCTAGCCCTAAAAACTTAAGCTCTTCATAAATCCAAATGCGGCCAACCCGCTTGAAAAAAGCGTGCAAATCTCTGGAATTCTGATCAAATATTTTGTGCCGAGGATCCATAGCCACCTCCACCCTGGGATAGGTATCGGCGCGTGGCGGTAGGGGCTTTAGGAGACATCATAATCCCGGTAGCTAGGATCAGGATATGGAGACGAAATTGGCTGAAGATTACTGATAGTTTAAACGGTTTTATGTGCGGCAGAACCCAGCGCCTTTACGACCGATCATGCTCTCCCACATGATCCCTGACCGTAAACTCAAGCGCGTCAATTCCGTGGTCATGATTATCGATGCGCATTTCCATACGGTCATACTGCTCCTCGCGCATTTTTGATGGCATGACGATCTCAAGCACTTTGTTGAGACCTGCTTTCATCGACTCCGTGTCTACACTTGCTTTGTATCATACTCATCGAAGGGACCTTCGGCCAAAGTTTTGATTATGATATTTTGGTTTAGTCTCGTTTAGCTGCAAGCCGAAACGTTGTAGGAAATTGTGGGTCGAGGGCTTAGGAAATTTTTTAGATGGTTGACCCAAATAAGATTTCGCGGAGCGACATCTTTAAATATCAATTCATAAATGTAGCAGGCAGAAAAATTGGGTGTTAACAAGGCAATTGATTTGCAAATCATAGCTGGAGCGACTCAATGATTATCGCATCGCTAGTCGGTCATACATCATCAAACAAAAATATCTATCAATACGATCCGAGACATCTTGATCATTTAGCTAAAATGGTTGCAGGATTTACCGAGGAGGATCATTTTGACTCAGCTGCTGTATTCTCATACTTACAGCTGGTCTGCTGGCGAAAATACGGCGAGGACTCTAGAGAATTTCTCTTGGCCACTGGTCTTCTGTATTTTCACAGATCTTCAATGTCTGATGAATTTCGCAAGGCCCATGAGGTTAAGCTACGCATCATCACCGCCTTTGATCTTGCTAATTTTGGCCGCAAACAGTGCGTGTCCCACCTGCAAGCTCTCCTGGATGCCTAACCTCGCTCCCAGTTCTAAAAATAAATCTGGGTCTGCGTCACCGTCAGCTAGATAATAAATGCGTGCAGCAGGTACAAACTTGTTGTAGACCGCCTGTTGAAAGCCACTGATGATTTGATATTCAGGATTTGACTTACAAAACTCGACCAGTGACTGAACTCTGTCTGATCCAAACTCGCCCGTCAGCATTTCTGGCTCTAAATCCAAAAACTTTAGCTCGTCGTAAATCCAAACCTCCCCGCTCGCCGGAAGAAAGCATGAAGTTCCCTCGATGTCTCCTCGAAGAATTTGCGCCACGGATCCATAACACCCCTCCCTGGGAGAGGTGTCGGCGCATGATGAGAAGGCCTTGAGGCGACTTCGGAACAGTCGGACCTAAGATCCCGCTTTGGATGCGAAGTTGCTGCCAGCTTGCAAGAATCTCAAACGTGCTTACGGGTAATGGTAGCCAGATACCCTACGATCGCTCCTGCTCACCCACACGATCCCTGACCGTAACCTCAACCGCGCGGGTCCGGCGGTGATGATTCTCTACAAGCAGTTCCATCTCGTAATACTGCTACTCGCGCACCTTTGATGGCATTACAATCTCAAACAATTTCTACATATCAGAGCGCATATCCTCCAGCATCAAACCCTGACGCTGCTGGTCAATGCTCATGTCACTCGCAATGCTCAAGCGGCAATGGTAGCACTCTTGTGCGCAACGAATTCATTAACCTAATCCGGACTACGATAGCCATGATCACCCACTCTCTAGTTGGATATACTTCGTCGAGTAAGCCAATTTATCAGTATCACACCATAGAAATTGATACTCTCGAGAAATTGGTGTCGCATTTCTCACCCGAGGATCACTTTGACGCTTTTGCAGTATTTTCGTATCTACAGTTGGTATACTGGCGGCGATACGGCGACGAATGCAGGGATTACATAAGCTGTCAGGTGATGCTCAAAATATTTGAGCAGAATTTGCCCAAGGAATTTCTTAGCGAAAATAAAGCCACATTAGCGATTGTCACCGCTATTGATCTTTCCAATTACGGGCGCAAACATTGTGTAGCCTATTTGCAGGAGCTCTTGGATACTTAGTCGAGATTCAAAGTCAAAAAACAACCCTGGGTCCGAATTGCCATCGGCTAAATGATAACTAAATGCGTCGGGTACATACTTATTATAAATTTTACGGCCACTGCAGCTGATCACGTGATATTTGGGATTTTCTTCGCAAAAATCGATGAGCGACTGCACTTTATCGCCCCAAAATTCACCTGTCATCATGTCGGGCTCCAAATCAAGGAATTTCAATTCCTCATAGATCCACACCTTGCCGACCTGCTTGAAAAACTGCTGCAGTTCGTCTGCAGTGACATCGAATATCTGTCGCCTCGCGCCCATAGCCACCTCCATACCAACTCTTTATCGGTCATTGACAGGCATGCCTTGAGGTTCGCTGATAAAACATAGATGCAAGTGGTCGGTTCAACGGGCGAATTGATGTATTCTTTGTATTAGAAGGTAGGCAAGTGCCTAAAACCTATCGCAGAGTGCGTGTACGCCTGAAGCTTGGCTACTTCGCGAATAAACGCGGCAACCGACATGTTAAGTTGGCGGCCGTGGTTTAAAGAAAAGATTCTTGATGTTATCCGGTGGGCAAAGCGAGCTAGAGCAGGGTCAAAACTGAACGTACTGAGAAGTACCGAGAATGAACAGCCCTACGATCGGCCATGCTCGCCCACATGATCCCTGACCTTGACCTCAAGTGCGCCAATCCGGTGGTCATGATTCTCCACGCGGCGCTCCATCCGGTCATACAGCTCCTCACGTATCTTTGCAGGCATGACGATCTCAATCACTTTGTTGAGACCTGACTTGATCTCTTCCATATCCAGACTCAATTTGTGGACGTTATCATGGAGCTTGTTGATGGAGTAGTTGGTAGTCCTGGCGTGAATTTCGAACCTGCTGTTAAGGTCCCTGACATCGGTCTTAAGCTCCGCGACATCGGTCTTAAGCTCCGCGACATCGCTCTTCAGCTCCGATACGTCGCTCTTCAGCTCACCAATCTCTGAGCCCATCCGCTGGATCGTGGGATGCTCGTCGATAGCTTCGTTGACGACAGTTTTGATTGTGACCTTGAGGGTGGTTTCGTCTAGCTGCACGCTGGGATCCTTGAGATTAAGTGGGACCACGTGGACCCCCGTGAGGGACCGTGTTAACGCCGTGGTGTGGGGCACCACAGCACTGGTTGGGGGTGGGTGGAATGGAGGAGGCGGGGGTGGGAGCGGACTTGTGGTAAGTGGTGATTACTGTGGCACCAACCTCGTTAAGTCGAATCAACCATTGATCATCGAAGCATCAGCTAGCAACTTGCCACTAGACCAAACGAAATCACCCGAGCGAAAGTGCATCCATCCTTAGATTGATCACGTCGCATCTCGCTCCCGTCGCTTTTAAGCAATGACATCTTGATGCAAGAGCATATGTCACTCGCAACATCCCCCAGCAGGAGCTAATACCTTGCAGGTCTGGACCTTTAATTAAGCTGGAGGATTAACTTAGGATGGATGTTCCAACACTCGTAGGCTATACGCGCACCCGCAAAGAAATTTACCAGTATAATCTTAACAATTTGAGGGACGAGACTGCGGTGGCGCCAAATTTCTCAAGCGAAGATTATTTTGATGCCATAGCTGTTTTCACACATTTGCAACTCGTATACTTGCGAAAGTATGGCGAGGAATCGCATGAATTCCGCGACGGCCTTAAGATGTTACTACTTTATACTCGTCACACCACTGTTGAGTTTCGGGATAGCCAAAAAGCACTGCTAGGAATCGTCACGGTTTTTGATCTTGCTAAGTACGGGCGCAAACACACCGTGTCCTATCTGAAAGAGCTCATCTAGGTTGAGACGTGTCTCGAAGTCAAACATCAAATTTGGATCAGCGTCACCGTCGGCAAGGTAGTAAATACACGCATCAGGGACAAACTTATTGTAAACATGTGGAACATGACAACTAATAACATGGTACTCGGGGTTTGCAGTGCAAAAATCTGTCAGCACCTGCTCCTTACCCTGCCAGAATTCACCCGTGAGGGTGTCCGGCTCCAGGTCCAAGAACTTTAGCTCATCGTAGATCCAAACGCGACCAGCTCGCTTAAGAAAATAATAAAGCTCGTCTGAGGTATCACGAAACATTTTGACCCGCGGATCCATACCCGTTCCCTCCACCTTGGGGGAGGTATCGGCGATGGGCAGCAGAGTCTTGAGGCGTATTTGTAATCGCGGGAAATAAGACCAAGTTATGTACAAGAAATAATCAACAACTTGCCAATAGCCCAAACTTGCTAAACTGCGCAAAAGGACGTCCACGCTACGACCGCTCATGCCCACCCACACGATCCCTGATCTTGACCTCAAGCGCACCAATGCGTTGGCCATGATTCTCCACGCGGCGCTCCATCCGGTCATACTGCTCCTCGCGCATCTTTGATGGCATGACGATCTCAAGCACTTTCTTGATATCAGACCGCATATCCTCCATCATCACACCCTGACGCTGCTGCTTTATGAATAACTGGTTGATCGCTTGAGTGTTAGTTCTAGTTTGGATCTTGAGTTCGGCAACATCGCTCTTCAGCTCACCAATCTCCGATCCTATCCGCTGGATGGTGGGATGCTCATCAATAGCTTCGTTGACGACTGTTTTGATTGTGACCTTGAGGGTAGTCTCGTCTAGCTGCACGCTGGGATCCTTGAGATTGATTGGAACCGGGTGGAACTTTGGCAATACCGTGGTGTTAGACAGCGGCGAAAAATCACGCACTGAGTGACATATTAGTTGAAGTACCAATATCATTCGTAACCCGAACAAGCCGGTGCTAAAAACCCTTACAGCTTCGGAATACCAAGAAAGGAAGGAGCATGGTCATCCCCTCACTAGTCGGCTATACATCATCAAAAAAACTCATTTACCAATACGACACCAGCAACCCTGAAGACCTCAGTCATAAAATCTCGGATTTTAGCGACGAGGATCACTCTGATTCGATTGCCGTCTTTTCCTACCTGGAATTTGTCTACTGGCGTAAGTACGGTGAGGATTCTCTTGACCTAAAGAGTGCGACAAACATGCTCCTTTGTCACAATCGACTGGTGCCGGCTGAATTCTTCAAGACACACGCAAAGAAACTAGGTTTAATCACCGCCATTGATCTTGCCAAGTATGGACGTTGCCTTTGCTTGCCTTATCTCCAAAAAATCTTGGATATTTAGGTGTGCCCACAAATCAATCATGAGATCTGGATTATCGTCTCCGTCAGCTAAAAAGTAGAAGTGTGAAGATGGAATGAACTTATTGAACACCTTACCTTCTGTACTACTAATGATGTGATAGCCGGGATTTGCCTTACAAAACTCGGTCAAATTAGAAACACCGTCCGACCAAAATTCGCCCGAAATCATCTGTGGCTCCAGCCCTAAAAACTTGAGCTCTTCATAAATCCAAATTCGGCCAACTCGCTTGAAAAAAGCGTGCAGCTCTTCAGAAGTCTGATCAAATATTTTGTGCCGAGGATCCATAGCCACCTCCACCCTGGGAGAGGTATCGGAGCATGGCGGTAGGAGCTTTAGGGGATTTTATAATCTCGGGAGCTAGGATCAGGATATAGAGACGAAATTGGCGGCATATTACTGATAGTTTAAACAGTTTTATGTGTGGCAGCACCCAGCGCCTTTACGACCGCTCATGCTCACCCACATGATCCCTGACCGTAACCTCTAGCGCGCCAATGCGGTGGTCATGATTCTCCACGCGGCGCTCCATCCGGTCATACTGCTCCTCGCCTATCATTGATGGGATGACGAACTTAATCAATTTCTTCAAATCCGAGCGCATGTCCTCCAACATCACACCCTGACGTTGCTGCTCAATGATTAATTGGTTGATGGCTTACGTGTTTGATCTAGTGTGGATCTTAAATTCAGCAACACCACTCTTTAGCTCACCAATCTCTGAGCCCATCCGCTGGATGGTGGGATGCTCGTCGATGGCTTCGTTGACGACGGATTTAATTGTCGACTTGAGGTTAGTCTCGTTTAGCTGCACGCTGGGATCCCTGAGATTGAGTGGGACCACGCCACCGATATAGTCTCTGACTGACGGATCCAATCAATGGCTAAGTGACATCGTACAAGTGCCGCTCATGTCACTAGCGGGCTCAAAACGATGATGGTAACACACGAAAGACTAAAAACTTGACACAGAGGAATCCCCATGAATATCCCTTCAATAGTCGGGTACACGTCATCGGCGAAGTGTATTTATATGTGCAATATTAGTGATTCCGAGAATCTCAGTAAAGTGACTAAAGGATTTAGCCATGAGGATCATTTTGACGCGATCGCCGTTTTTTCTTTTTTGCAATTAATCTTCTGGCGCAAGTATGGTGATGTTTCTCAGGATTTTCAGGACGCAACAGACATGTTAACGTCTCATGGACTTTTAATTAACGGAAAGTTCCGTATTCAACATGCGAAACGTCTAGGTATCGTTACCGCATTTGATCTTGCCAACTATGGGCGTAACCATTGCGTACCCTATCTGCAAGAACTCCTCGCCACTTAGCGCCCCCCACAAATCCACCATGAGACTTGGATCGTTATCCTTATCCGCCAGGTAATAGATTGAGGCATCTGGTATGTATTTATTAAACACCTTGCCATCAAGACCGCTGATGATGTGGTATTCGGGATTGGCATTACAGAAATCAATCAATGTTTGGACCCTATCTGATCCAAACTCGCCCGTCAGCATTTCTGGCTCTAAGTCCAAAAACCTAAGCTCATCGTAAATCCAAACCTTACCCGCCCGCTTGAAAAAAGCATGAAGGTTTCGGGATGACTCACGAAACAACTTGCGATTCCCCTCCATACCCACCTCCACCCTCGGAGTGATATCGGACCATGGTGCCGAGGCCTTTAGGCGATGCCTGCATCTTGGCGACTAAGCCAGCGATTTGAATACTAGGTCACGCTTAATTTGCGACAGATTCAAACTGGCAAAGATCCGTAAAATGCCTGTATGTCCTGCACGCCCATGCTAACCCACATGATCCATGACCGTAACCTCAAGTGCGCCAATGCGTTGTTCATGGCGTGACATATCAATTTGAGAACCTATGTCACTCGCACCAGCCGATATTTTCTGTTAATCACTACCTGGTTTGTGTCACCGAGTCACCAAAAGGCCCTACCAAAAATGGAAGTCCCAAGTCTTGTCCCATCACTGGTCGGTTATACCTCGTCAAATAAAGTAATTTACCAATACGACCTACGAGGTTCCGAAAAAGTAAATGAAATAGTTTCAGGCTTTACGCAAGCAGACCATTTTGACTCAGCTGCGGTATTCTCATACCTGCAGCTGGTCTATTGGCGAAAATACGGGGAGGATTCCCTGGAATTTATTTCAGCGACAGATATGCTGTATCTCCACAATACCTCATTGACGGATGAATTCAGTGAGTCCCACGCTAAGGCGCTAGGCATCATTACTGCGTTTGATCTTGCTAAATTTGGTCGCAAACATTGCGTGTCCCACCTGCAAGGTCTCCTGGACACCTAACCGCGTCCCTAATTCAAAATACAAATCCGGGTCCGAATCGCCGTCAGCTAAGTAGTAGATACGTGCATTAGGGACAAACTTGTTAAACACCTTCAGTTGAAAACCGCTTACAATATGGTACTCAGGATTTGACCTACAGAAGTCGAGTAAAGACTGAGCATGGCACGAACGAAACTCACCAGTCATCATCTGAGGCTCTAAGTCCAAAAATTTAAGCTCTTCGTAAATCCACACCTTACCCACTAGCTTGAAAAAAGCATGAAGGTCTCTTGATTGCTTTTCAAACTTTTCGCGCCGAGGATCCATAGCCACCTCCACCCTGGGAGAGGTATCGGAGCATGGCGGTAGGGGCTTTAGAGGATTTTGTAATCGCGGGGGTTAAGACCAGGATATAGAGACGAATTTGATGATAGATTACTGATAGTCCAAATAACCTGAGGCGGGTGATAACGAAAAGACCGTACCTAGTACACCAGCGCATGTAGCACCCCCACTAGCGTTGTTGCATGCTAGTGCGAGTGCCGCGGAATGATTCTGCAGCCAATCTTCTAAGGTGCTATATGCTGCGATTTTACACGCGCAAATGC
>VGTI01000033.1 GCA_016874735.1 Deltaproteobacteria bacterium | reverse complement strand
AATGCAGAGCGGCAAAGTTTGCAGCGATAACGCTGAATCCGTGGCATATGCCCCGTTTCGCGTTTAAAAAATCCATATTTGATTACCGAGCGATAATCTTTGGGACAAATGGGACAAGCTGGACGTACTGCGGTCTTGGAAGGCACAATTCTCTCTCCCTACTTTGAAGAGCGAGTTATGCTTCAACTCATCCGCATAGAGAAGTGACATGAGCCTTGCGCACGATGACTTATGTATCTCTCACCAACAGTTAAATGGATCAGTTGTTAAGGCCCCCCCCACGCATGGCATCGACTAAGTTACACACATAGCGCATTCCTGGATGCTCGACCAGACGCTCACTTAGCCTCATCGAAACGTCATGAATTGACCGAGCACCTTGCAGCGCCCCGTCGAGAGAAGCCCAAAAAATCTCGTCTAGTCCGACAGCAGATTCATCGGGTGGAGGACTCTCATCGTTCAGTAACATCAAAAATCCGTCGGGGCGATGATAGTTGAGTCTCTTGACTAGCCCTTCCAGCTGAGCTTGTAGCGGTGGGACGTCCCATGGGATCACGCGCGCAAAAATAGCTGCAACATCACGGCTAGGTGGTACCCGAGGGGTGATATCATTGACATGCTCAAGACGGAAGTAACGACTGCCAACGAGTTCTCTGGCCTGATTATAAAAATCTTCGTTGCCGACGCGCGGCTGCCCAGAAGTATAAATCCCTGCCACTTCCTGGCCCATAAGTTTTAGACGCATACCGTACATAAGAGCCATCGCTCCGCCGAGGCTGTGTCCTACGAGATATAGTGGTTTTGGATCCTTTTCTATGCGCTCGAGTAGCGGCTGCATGACTAGGCCTTGCAGCTTCTCGAAATGGCGCCTCATCCCAAAATGTCCGGCGCCAGCAAGGCCTATCGGTGCATAGGACACTTGGTTGAAAAGCGAGTCCTTGATGGCCTCCTCAAAACTTGTGGTACCGCGAAAGGCGACTAACCGAAAGTCATCCATTTCTGCCACAATTCCGTAAAACCCCTGACGTGGTTGACCGAGATACAGAACATCGCGAAATTGCCAGGCCGTAAACTGCTCCTCAATGAGTTCTTTGCTACGCTTCTCCACCACATAACTTGCCAAGGTAGCTAGCAGCGCATTGTCAACTTTATAGTCGGTTGATACCTGAAAATTGGCGCTAGGCATGCGATCAGCACAATCAAGTGGCACGACTACGGGCTGAAGCGTCCAAGCCCAGCACGGTGTAGCCAAAAATCCTGTCAAGACAACCAAGCAAAAACGAAAGACGGCCCAGCGAGCGCATGAAAGCATCCAATGCTCCAGATGTCGCCGACCATGCTGCCGCACGTGAATGATCTCCGTCAGTGTTACAGTAGTCCAGGACCACCGTTAAACTATCGGACCTCCGCTCGGATCACGGTCGCTAAGGTTGCTCTTTTTCCAAATTATAAGAGAAATTTGCCCATCCGGCTAGAGATTTCTAATCCAGCCGGTGCGCCACGAAAATACCGATACCGATACCCTCACCGAAGTCTGCTAGTCCAACGCTTTGCAGGGGAGAGGCAGGAAGAACAAGGTCACATGTGAATGCGATATCACCCTGTCCATTGATACTCGGGCTGTGATTGAAGTTGGCGCTCGCCCCCATTGGCCGACCAACCACAGCGGGCCCAAGGTCAGACATGACTGTATCCCCGCTACCAATAATCTTGATGAACGCGTCGTCTTCGCTTAGGTAAACGCCCCTGAGACCTCTCGCTACTGCTCTTAATACCACCAGGCCGTCATCATTAATTGCCGCTGGGAACAATTCTGCAACTCCATCAAATGCGGACGGAACAATCGGCGTAATCTGATTATGCACCGTCAAGAGACGCCAAGCGAGGCCCCCCTGGGCACCGTAATAGGCGAATAAAAGCTCGCCACGGGCGTTGCCATGAATCCATGGTGCTAAAGCGCCGTTAACCGCCCCACCCCCGGAGAACGACTGCTGCAGCAAAGACTCAGGAGGAGCACCAGACCGTAGTCGATAAATTGCTGAATCACCCGATCGAGGGGAATGCATTGCGTGAACGATAGCCTGGTCCTTCTCAACAAAATGAACCCCGTAGAAAAAGTAAAAAGGACTTAACCGATCGACACTCATAGTCGCAGCGAGCCAATGCCAAGATCCGCTCTGATATACACCTAATTGTTGGTCAGAAGCGCCAAAAGATAATTTCGATCCAAAAGCGCCGTTACCGAGAGATTCTAAGCTACGAAATGCCCTGACACCGAGCGGCTGTGCCGTCACTAAGGTAACCTGATCATTCGCGTAGCTGTAACGATAGACACCGAGCGCAGCCGCCTCATCCATCACGGTGAAAAGGACTCCTTCTTTCCCGTCGTTCACGACCTCTGTGATGAGCTGATCTGTATCATCGACCTCAAAAACAACCCGGCCCGATAACCAATCGTGTCCTCGCACCCACAGAGCCGCTTTACCATGCGGACCTGTAAGCATAGGCTGGGCTATGTCTCCTGCGTCGTTCAGGACGACTGGATGAAAAGAGGGATATAAACCCTCTTCAATTGCAAAACTGCCATGCCTTGAGCCAATGGCAGCCATACGAGCCGCCAGCTTTATTTGGTAGCGAGCCGCAAAAAGGTCACCGGCAACCCCCAGGGCAACCACGACGGTAAAGCATCGAAGTAAAACCTGCGCCAATGCGCCGTACAACATCGTCAGGCCTCATTTAACCATTTCATTCCAGCATGTTATGTCAAATTGACGGAACTTGTATTTTATTTCAATTCGCATAATGATGATCCGGAGATCCTCGGTGTAACCTATGGTGCCATAGTTAACCACGAGGGACTACTCGGGGAGTACGGTAGTTAACAAACATTTTTGAATGGGGAGAAAAAGCATGAAGCGGATGCTGACGGCAGTCGTCGCACCCTGGTTGCTCGCGATGATGTCGCTTGCTAGCCCAGTGTTGGCGGCCGATGACGACGACGCAACAGAGATCAGTGAAGAGGAAATCCACAACGACGACGCCCTGGCCTGCGACTTCATTGAGGAGCAGGATTTGTGCGAAGCCCAAGACGCCTGCATCTACGACGAAGACCAGAGCCTGTGCCTAAGTAAAGAGAGCCAGGAATCTGAAGGTCAGACATTCGAGTTCCATCGTGGTGGTGTTCCCGGAGGTGGATTTCACCCTGGCCCAGGTCCTCGCCCTGGTCCACGCCCGGGTCCCTATCCCGGCCCGCGCCCCGGCCCCTATCCAGGACCACGCCCAGGACCTTACCCAGGGCCTGGCCCGTACCCAGGACCACGTCCCTGGCCGGGACCTGGACCGGTGCCAATTCCGGTACCAGTGCCAATCCCGGCACCCTATCCGCAGCCTTACCCGCAGCCTTACCCGCAGCCTTACCCGCAGCCTTACCCGCAGCCTTACCCGCAGCCTTACCCGCAGCCTTACCCCAACCCAGGCCCAAACCCGGGGACATGGTGTGACCCATATTCCCACCAGTGTTATCCATACTGTACAAATGGGAGCAACAACGGCAACGGATGGGGCTACCAACCGGAATTGGGTGGACCCAACGGCTCATGCCGCGTCCCCTACTGATTCGTATCATCGTCAGTTTCAGAGCAGTGGCCGGTGGACTTACGTCCATCGGCCGCTACTGCGTTCGGGTAAGAATTCATTACTTTATAAACAAAAGATCAACGCTACCCTGCGCCATTAGTGCTAAGGTTGTGAAACAAGTGTCCCCCCCACCTACTTGCATTTTCACACCTGCACTGGGAAAGGTCCTGGACATGGCCAAGATTGCCTTGATTAATATAGACATGCACGGCCACGTGAACCCCACCCTCGGGTTGGTTGCCGAACTACGTCGAGCCGGACACGATGTGCATTTCTTCTCTTCCGAAGAGTTTAGAGAATCCGTCTTGCCCACCGGTGTAACCTTTCACGCCTACCCGAGCGTCATCGGCAAAGCAATTGCCGCAACAGCCCAGATACAGGCCGTTGCTGATACCTCTGGGACGGCAGCGCCCAAAGAGCTCGCTCCTTTGAAAAGGGGGCTCGACGAGTTTAGTGCAACTTTTGACAGTCTCTACCGAGAATTAGAACATTTAAAACCCGACCTGATGATTGTCGATTTTGTCTCACTTGCTGGCCGCATCATCGCCGACAATCTTAAAGTACCTCAAATTAAATTCTATACGACTTATGCTTCTAACGAACATTACGACCTGATGGCTGCATCCTTTGCTAAACGCGAACCAATGACCCTCGATGCTCTCAATGCAGCGCAGCAAATCATCGATACTAAGTGCACCGCTTGGGGACTCAAATCACTGAGTTTAGCCAAGTCCTTGAACACCATTGCGGATCACAACTTAGTTTTCTTGCCACGAGCTCTGCAACCTCACGGTGACACATTTGACGAGCGCTTTCACTTCGTAGGCCCATGCTTTTTGCCGGTATCGCCTCATGAAGCTAGCGAACTGATTCCTCAGGGAGACGGACCGGTCCTTGTAGTGTCTCTTGGGTCTCTGTTTCACGAATGGCCCGAATTTTACCAAAGCGTCATTGCCGCATTTCGAGATACGGATTGGCGCGTTGTGATGAGCATTGGCCGTCAGTTGAAAGCTAGCGACCTTGGACCTATCCCAAGAAATGTTGCAATTTATCCGCATATTCCTCAAGTTGCTCTCCTGCAGCACGCCGCCTTGTTTATCTCCCACGGCGGCATGAACTCAACTATGGAAGCGCTCAGTTACGAGGTGCCTCTCGTAGTCATCCCGCAAATTGAGGAGCAAATGATCACCGCCGACAACGTAGTAAAGATGGGCCTTGGTATGAAACTTGACCGCCCTAAGTTGACTACTCCCGCCTTGGCTGAGGCCGTTGCCACGGTCTATGAATCGAAAGAAATAGCCGCCAAAGTCACCGCCATGTCAGAAGCTATCCATGCCGCCGGCGGTCCGCGGGCTGTACTCAAACTTGTCGAACTGATGATCGCCAGGCCCAGCGTCACGAAAGGTGACACGAGTCAACTGGATGAACAAGACGTAGAGAGGTGAGAATTGGCACGTCCAATATATTCGATTCCGGTCTTACTACTGGCAGGCGTACAACTGTCGCATGTTCTTGATTTTGTAATTCTCATGCCACTTGGTCCTATGTTGACGCGGGCACTTGGTATCAGCACCCAGAGCTTTTCTTGGTTGGTCTCTGTTTACACTTTGAGTGCGGCTTTGAGCTGCTTACTGGCCGCATTCGTTATGGATCGCTTTGACCGCAAGAAAGTTCTAGTTCTCATCTACAGTGGACTGGTTTTAGGCACGTTCATGTGCGCAGCTAGTACAAATTTCGAACTACTGCTTGCAGCAAGGGTGATCACTGGATTTTTCGGCGGACTATTGCAATCCATCATACTCGCGATCGTCGGCGACATCGTACCGGCAGACCACCGCGGGCGAGCAACCGGTACGATCATGGCAGCTTTTGCCGTTTCCTCAGTAGTCGGCGTGCCGCTTGGACTTGCTATCGCCAACAAGTACGGTTGGCAGGCGACCTTTTTCGCGATTGCCGGATTCAGCCTCGTCAACTTGGGCTTAGTCATGTGGCGCGTACCTAAACTCGATGGGCATATCGGCACTGACGACAAGTCTTCGATAGCTAGTGAATTCGCTAATCTGATGAAAAGTCCTACGACCTGGACCGCATGGATGCTCATAATCTCTATGATGAGCGTATTCGGTATGTTTCCGTTTATCAGCCAATTTATAGTTCAGATTTTAGGGATCGACGAGTCGCGCCTACCACAAATTTATCTAGTACAGGGTTTAGCGACCATGATCGCGGCTCCCTTGATGGGTCGATTGTCGGACCTTTTCGGAGCCAAAAAAGTTTTCATCATCTGCTCCGTACTATCTACGTTCTTTGTGACCTGGTTCACCCACTTAGAGACGGCGACGCTACTTACGGTTATCACACTAAACACTGTCATGGCAGCCATCGGTATCGGCCGAATGACCCCCTCTATGGACCTTATTAGCCGTAGTGTGATCGCCAGAAAAAGGGGCAGCTTCATGACTTTGGTAGCAGCCGTCCAGCAGCTTGCTGCTAGTGGCGCTGCCTACGCCGGCGGGGTGATCCTTAGCGGCCATAAAGGCATGGCGGCATTTCCCGTGGTGGGATTATTGGTGGCGGCTACAATGGCTCTTTCAGTTGGCGTCAGCGCCAAGATGATAACCGTCGAGTGATGAATTAAACTTGGTAGTTCGTAATACCGTTTCGGGAGATCTTAAACATGCTCGTATTTAAAATAAGGCTCCGGCTTTATCAGTTAGTGTCGCTCGGTCTATTTGTGTCATCCACGGTGTTGGCGCGCACAAAGGCCGATTTTCCCGTAACCGTGAACCCGGATGACATTATTTCTGCGCCGGATGTTGAAGATCGCATTTTTCTTGCCGTCTTTGGAGACAGTGTCTCGATGGCCACCATGGCGGACGCTAAACTTGGTCAACCAGGCCCGCGATTTTATGCTGACTTTCTCGCGTCAATTGCCGCGGCCACCACTTATGACGCGACTCTCGGCAAACTCAAGAAGGAGCGAACCGAAGACGAACAGCATCGACTCCTGACTGCCTTCTTCGGCAACATGGCACGCCTTCACCTGTCGCCGTTGCTCGGACGTCAAGATTATTCCCTACCAGTGCTGATAGAAGAGTCCCATGGCAACAAGCCACTTGTATACAACGGTGCGCGCATGGCTGGCGCGTATCACTTTGGCCATCTCTACTTAGCGACATTTAGGAAATTTTTAGAGCGCCATCCGTTTATCAAAAAACCCGACCTCATCATCGTAAACTTCAACGGCATGGACTTTATGGAGGGCTGGCCGCTGGAATCCTACGCAGAAAATGTACGCTCTTTTTATCTGGAGCTGACACAACTGGCCCCCCAAGCGAACCTCGTGGTCACAGGAATGGCTGATCCTGTACCGTTGTTGACAGCACCTGATCGCGTGACCATCCCGAATTCGCCTGCCGGACCCATCACCTGCTCCCAACTCTATAAGATTGTGCGCTTTGGCAATAAGACTGGACTGTATCCGGGAGCTCCTGAGGAAGTCCTCGACGCGGCGCGGCAAAGGGTTCTGGCCATGAATGATACCCTGGAAGCAGCTGTAGCTCACTTGAACGACGACCGTAGTATGTTCCCGGAGTACAAGGGTCAAGCCATCTTCGTACCCCCAATGACTGGAGGCGACGGCGCTAATCACATTGCGGCGGACTGTATTCATCCCGATAAATTCGTTCAGGAAGCTATCGGTAGGCACCTCTGGCCGCTCGTGGAACCCTTACTTTGAATCGGATTGGGCGGCCACGACAAGGTTTGCATAATCCTAAAATAGTCACCTTTGGGATGCTGCTGCAGTACTCTAGCGTCACCCGGATACCGCCCCGATACTCCATGGCCCCGTCGCAGGGCCACTAAAGCTCAATGTTACAGGAATAATTGCCGATCCTACGTATAGAGGACTATGCCTCTCTCGCAGGATTAAATGCAGTCATTAAAAGAAATATTGATTAACCTCATCCGGATCCTGATGGTCTCGAACGACGGGCTATCAGAGGACGAGGTAGAATATTTAAAGCGTTGGGAATGGGATAAGATCAAGTTATCCTATCTCCATACTTCAAAGCTCTTCGCAATCATGATGCCAATTTCTGTCGTCGCTATCGCCATCCTAAGCCCTGCCCCCCAGAGATACGCCCAAATTCCAACTCATGTTCTTATGTCCATCATAGCTGTCTACTGGGCTCACCGCCTCGAGAAGTTACTTTCGTGGACACCATGGATAGCCTTGACACTCAATGCGATTGCAGCAATAGGCTACGCAGCAGCCATCAACCTTGCTTTCCGCCAAGGTCCCGACGTCAATGCGGCGGTATTTCTCATTGCGGCTCAGTCTGCCATTTCAATCATCACCATCATCCAATTCCCGTTCGCTAACGGTAGCGTGCTCCTATGGGCTGTAGCTTTACTGATCATGGTTTTTTTCTCGGTTTCTGCTGACTCATCGATCTCCACCACAACTGTCGTACAGATTTCAACCTTTAATATCCTTCTGGCAACCTGGTTTAGATATTCCATGATTAAAAACATCAGAAACCAAGCCCTCACTGAGTTTGCAGTACGTCAGACAATCGTCAATGAACAACGCGCAATCACTGGCGACGTAGAATTGCAGATCCGTGAGGCCGAGGAGCTTCAAAAATCATTCTCATTTGAATTAGGGGAGCCCAAAATACCAGGACTCAAAATTGACATCCAACACAGGCGCGTGGAGCGTCTAGCTACCGCCTGGTGTGCTGTGCGCCACCTTACTCATGGGGAAACCGTAGTATTTCTTGTTGATGCAACCACGCTGGGACTTCGTGCTGGACTGATGATCCACTCAATGCAGGCACTATGGGCATTGAGCCTCACTGCGACAAACTTCGATCCAAAGACATGGTTGAGCACGGCAAGTAGAGCACTGAGCGCAGTCAGTGCGGATGTTGAAAAAGCGGTCTCTTTGTCGCTTGTCATTCTAACCCAAAACACAGTAAGCCTATACGCCACAAATTTATCCCACCTGTGGTTAGTGGAAGAACAGGATGACCATGCAAACACCACATATCTCAGCGCAGAATTGAATAAATTTACCCAATCAGAAACTAACGTGGTGGGTCAAAAAGATTTCCGGCTCCGTGATAAACAAAAACAATCACTAGTTTTACATACAAAAAACGATGCAACTCGCGATCTTGACGAGATCCATCAGAGTTTCAATCTCTTTAAGTCAAACAAATTAAACACCGCTCAAAGCGGGGGCAAACAGGATCATTCTATACCAATTAATAATGCAGCAACATCACAAGCAGATAGTCTGATGGTATGGGTGTCTTATGAAAAAGCTGGTTAAATGGATCTTCTTCCGCCACACCGAACTTTCCCCCGAAGAGCAATCGTTTACCAAAGATTGGTTGATACGGGATCAGACGCTTTACATTATCGGAGTAGCTAAATTCTGCCGCTGGACAATCCCAATATTTATTTTGATCATGATGCTGAACGGCAACGCGTCCAAATACTGGATTATTACCGCAACGCTTCTGGTCCTGTCCGTCATAAGTTGGCTGATAACGGTTCTAAGGCACTTGCAAATGCATTACGTGCGGCTACTGGTAACGGTAGCATCGCTGACAATATTCATGGGTTCTACGAGCATCATAATCCAAACATTTCGGCGTCCGTTTGATTTAGAGGCCTCCATTTTGGTCACCCAGATCTACATTGCCGCACTTATTTTTAATATCCGTATTTTCCCCTATCGATCGGCTTGGATTATTCCGTGGACAGCGTTTCAAACCACCGCAGCAGCTTTGGCTTTCAGCACCAATCCTGATCTAAAAGTACCCGACCTTATAGCCGAACTTATTTTGGTGTCCGGCATATCAGTTGGTCTTTATTACGCCTGGATGCATCGGCTTCACTCAGAGGCCGTCTTGGAATTCAAAGCCAGAATGATCCTCCTTGAGGACGAGCATGCTAGACAAAAATCTCTACAAAAAGATTTAGAAAATGCCGAAGCTACCACGCGCGGTGATGTTGTTAACAGCTCTCAGGTCCTGTCGCGCGATCTCGCCATATCGTTGTTTGAGAGGAGGTTCTCCGCTCTGGGTGGAGACTGGGGAGCACACCGCACGTTTCCTGACGGCAAACTTGTCATTGTGGTCGCGGATGCCACTGGCAAGGGTATACAAGCCGCACTTGTGATCCAAGCGCTGAAGACCATGTGGGCCATGATTGACGATCAACACAGCTTCGACCCCATGTCGTGGTTAGCTATGGCAAATAAAGTATTCTATCAACTGGGTCACCGCCGCGATCACACACTGACCCTGGGCCTACTTGTCATCGACGAATCGTCACTGACTTACTTTGCTGCGGGGCATGTACCCGTCTTTGCGATCGTCAAAAACGAGAACGGTGACGACGTCGTTGAGACTATCGTCGGCCAGGGCATACCACTGGGACTCGAAGAGGAACTGTCCCTCGAGCCCACCAAAATTCAGCTAAATCTTGCCAAATTAAAAGGTTTGATGCTGGGGACGGACGGTATATTCGATCGGGGTGTACGGACGCGCAAACGCGATATTATTAAGCTTCAACAGGTATTTACAGCTAATGGCGCGGCGGCGCTGGACACCCTGCCACGCCATGACGACCAACTTGTCGTCTGGCTGCACGCGGCTGCTTAAGTGAGTTCCACTTAGTTGTTGGTGAATCCTGCTAAATACCCTAAAAGGGGATCCTCAGTAGGATTGGGTAAATGCTATTGTGTTGAAAGAGATTCTAAAGGCACGGGTATACGAAGTAGCTAAGCGGACGCCGCTCGAGCGCGCACCCGCCATTTCCCACGAACTGGGCCATCAGGTGTATCTCAAGAGAGAGGACCTGCAACCCATATTTTCCTTCAAAATACGGGGGGCTTACAATCGTATCGCAGCGCTGACGCCAGACGAGCGGGTACGCGGAGTCATCTGTGCCTCTGCGGGCAATCATGGGCAAGGTGTAGCCCTCTCGGCGCAAAGACTAGGGATACCGGCTTGGGTAGTCATGCCGACGACGACTCCGGATATTAAAATTCAGGCCGTAGCGCGCTTTGGAGCAAAGGTCATTCTATCCGGTGATCACTATTCCCAGGCCTACGAGCGTTCCCTGGCGCTAGTGGCATCCACTGGCGCCACCATGATCCACCCATTTGATGACCCCCTGGTCATCGCCGGCCAGGGCACGATTGGTAAGGAGATCCTTGAGGATTTACCCGAAGTTGACGCTATATTTGTCCCAGTGGGTGGCGGCGGTCTCCTTGCCGGGATAGCATCCTACGTTAAGGAACTATGCCCCGACGTGAAGATTTACGGTGTCGAGCCGCGGGATAGTGATGCCATGGCCCGTTCGGTCGAGGCGGGTGAGCGGATCGTTCTGAATGACGTAGGAATATTCGCGGATGGTGTCGCCGTCAAACAGGTGGGAGCAAACACTTTTAGCTTAAGTCAGTCTTTGGTTGATGGCTACGTTAGGGTCACAACGGACGAAATTTGCTCCGCAATTCATGATATTTATCGCGAAACGCGCACGCTACTGGAACCAGCCGGGGCCTTATCTTGGGCTGGCGCCAAGAAGCATTTGATGGCCAGCCAACAACGGAGCCTGAATGTCGTCACTATCAGTTCGGGCGCAAACATGAACTTTCAAAGGCTCCAGTTTGTCGCCGAACGCGCCATGACAGGAGCTGGTCTCGAGTGTCTCTATGCCGTGCGCTTGGCTGAACGTCCGGGCAGTCTCAAAGCGCTTTGCTCTGATATCCTGGGTGGTCGCAGTATCACGGAATTCAATTACCGCAAAAGTGGACCAGACGATGCTTTTATCCTACTTGGTATAGCAACGCAAAAACCTAGTGATCACGGCATTTTTACAAAACAATTACGAGATAAAGGGTACTTTTTTACCGATCTGACCTCTAACGATTTAGCCAAAGAACATGTGCGCCACATGGTGGGCGGCAGGGCGCAGCACGTGAGTGCCGAGGAGCTATATAGTTTCGTGTTCCCTGAGCGTCCGGGAGCATTGGCTAATTTCCTTAACACTATGAGTGGGGGCTGGAACATTTCCCTGTTTCACTACCGCTCCCACGGCGCCGATTATGGTCGTGTGCTGATTGCCTTTGAGGTGCTTAGAGAGGAGCGCGAAGACTTCGAGCGGCACTTGATTAACAGTGGATACCCGTTTAAGAGGGAAACTGACAACCCGGCATACACACTACTTTTGTAAACCCGTCCAAGTGGGTAACGAATAAAAGTTGCCATTTTTTGTTTGCGATTATTTGTCAAAGTGTTAGGTTGCGAGCGCTCGTAACTAACTCCGTGATTGCTCAGGTTACTAACCGTGCGACAAATTCAAATTATTATTGCGATTATTAGCTCCATCCTACCAAGGGACCGGAATTAAGAGCGCATGACTGAAAGCTCACTAAACCCCGGATCCCATAGCGGACTCGGGGTTTTTGATTTTTGACCGAAAACCAGGACCGTTACTTACAGATTGACTATGATGAGCACGACGAAAACGACCAATAGTGGAACAACACCCCCAGGCACCCTTGGATTGCCACCACATTTATCCCAGTTGGTGGCAGATTTCGAATTACCAACATCATT
Source organism: Deltaproteobacteria bacterium (assembly GCA_016874735.1). Classification (NCBI taxonomy): domain Bacteria; kingdom Pseudomonadati; phylum Myxococcota; class Myxococcia; species Deltaproteobacteria bacterium. The sequence goes on along the minus strand of VGTI01000033.1, from coordinate 35,726 downwards.
AGGCTTTGGCCAAGTGATGGCACCGATCATGGTAGTATCAGATTTTTCTGATGGTCAGTGGTCAGCTCCCACCACGGTATCCTACCAGCCACTGGTTCTGGACCCAGCCTGTAAGTCACTTCATTATGGGCAGCTGATCTTTGAAGGCATGAAAACCTTCAGGCTCAACGATGGGCGCGTGGCGCTCTTTAGACCGGAATTAAATGCCAGGAGATTTAATACTTCAGCGCGTCGCATGGCGATGCCTGAGCTGCCGGAGGAGTTGTTCCTCCAAGCGGTAAGCAGTCTAAGTTATCACTTACGGAGCATCGTGCCGTGTGGCCACGGTGAATCGCTTTACCTGCGTCCATTGATGCTTGCTACGGATGTTGGACTGAGCCTTAAGCCAGCATCCACCTATAAATTCCTGGTGATAGCTAGTCCATCGGGAGCCTATTTTGCCAGTGGTAAAGTGACCGCACTCATTGAGAGACTGGATGCGCGCGCCGCACCTGGAGGCACGGGCGCCTACAAAGTGGCCGGGAATTATGGCTCCAGCATTCGCGCAGACATCAAAGCAACTCATCTCAATTGCCAACAAACTCTCTGGCTCGATGCCGTAAACAAAACTCACATTGAAGAGTTTTCGGGCATGAACTTTTTCGCTGTAATAGACGGTGCACTATGGACACCACCTCTATGCGACTCCATACTTGGCGGAGTCACGCGTGACTCCGTGATCCACTTGGCGCACGGCATGGGACTCCGTGTTAACGAGGCTCCGATTCCTATCGAAACACTCTTAGCAGCGATAAGGAATGGCACCTGCACTGAACTCTTCGCATGTGGCACCGCTGCTGTAATTTCACCAGTACACGCTCTTGCAGAGCGTGACGGCACAGTCTACGAGCTACCGGTATTGGAGTTTGAATTATCCATTAGTTTGAAGCTCCGTAAATTATTGGTAGACATCCAGAACGGTGCACACCTAACAAACTACGATTGGATTAGACCGGTGACCCCATGACCGAGGTAATCTCATTGCCCACCGAGGCCAAGTCCCCGTCCATCGAGACAATCACCGAAGCCAGCACGCTGAGTGGTGCGCAGATTTTGGTCCGGGAACTTGAGAACCTTGGGGTCACGCACATCTTTGGCTACCCCGGCGGTGCTGCAATCAACATGTTCGATGCACTCTACGATTCTTCAATTGAAGTCGTGCTAGTGCGTCACGAGCAGGGCGCCACCCACATGGCAGACGGCTATGCGCGTGCCACCGGTCACGTTGGTGTGGTGCTGGTGACGAGCGGTCCTGGCGCTCTCAATACGGTAACTGGTCTCCTTACAGCTAAGATGGACAGCGTCCCACTATTGGTAATATCTGGCCAAACGAATAGCACAAATCTAGGCAAGGATGCCTTCCAGGAGGCAGACGTTTTTGGGACCACGCTACCACTCGTTAAACATAATCACTTGGTCCTTGATGTCGAACAAATAGCACCGACTGTACGTTATGCTTACGAACTCGCAAAGCATGGACGCCCTGGACCGGTGCTCATCGACATCCCCAAGGATATTTCAGCAAGAAAAACTCGATACCATGCGCAATCTCACGGTAGTTCAGCCGTGCCGTCAAAGGCCACCCACTCATTGAACAGTGAGCAGGTCGCTAGTTGCCGAGGGCTGGCGAATCTCTTGATGAAGAGTAAGCGCCCCCTCTTACTTGTTGGGCATGGAGCTGTGATCTCTGGCGCACACAACTTAGTCCTTCAACTTGCAGAGAAACTGGGAAGTCCAGTCACTAACACGCTGCTCGGTAAGGGCGGCTTTCCTGAGAGCCATCCTTTGTCGCTGGGTATGCTCGGCATGCATGGGACCGCCTATGCCAATTATGCTACAACTCAGTGTGATCTAATCCTGTCTATCGGCTCAAGGTTTGACGACCGTATCAACGGTTGTCCCAGCGAATTTTGCCCTCGTGCCAAGATTCTTCACATCGACATTGATCCGACGGAAATTGGGCGCAGTGTCCGCACAGATGCCGCTGTGGTGGCAGATGCCCGTCTAGCCATTGCTGAGATTCTACAACTTGTGGATCAGCTTGATACCATAGCTTGGCGCCAGGAACTGGCGGCCTACCGCAAAAAGCATCCGCTCGTAGTCGAACATAGCGACGGCATCATCGCAGGCAGGGAACACCGGCTGCGCGCAGCCCAAGTGTTAAGTGCTATTCACCGGATGGCACCTAACGACTCCGTGGTGACCACCGATGTCGGTCAACATCAAATGTGGGCTGCCCAATTTATTCTGACCGATGGGCATCGCAATTGGCTGTCTTCTGGCGGCGCCGGTACGATGGGATTCGGTTTACCAGCAGCCATAGGTGCTCAATTCGGTCGCCCAGACGCCACAGTGATCGCCGTCGTCGGAGACGGTGGTTTTCAAATGGTACAGGCCGAACTGGCAACGGCAGCCATTCACAAGTTGCCCATAAAGATTGTCATCATAGACAACCAATGCCTCGGTATGGTGCGCCAGTGGCAGCAGCTCTTTTATCAAAATCGGCTAAGCAGTGTATCCATGCACGGCAATCCCGATTTTGTTAAGTTAGCAGAGGCATACGGTATCAAGGCATTCTATGTCGATACTTCAACGACACTGGACCAAACTATCACCGAGGCACTTGCCTATCGAGAAGGCCCGTGCCTGATTCACGCACAGGTCCAAAACGAAGATAACGTTTGGCCGATGATACCAGCGGGTAAGTCCGCTCAAGATATGGTCCTCGCCCATCCTAAGGCACAATTACCCATGCCTACAGGGAGTACTTGATATGCCTCGCGACCGCACGTTAGTAACTAGTAACAATCAATCAATCTTTGCCGACCCTATGCCAGCGCCACGGTTTTTGAATGCCACTGGCGACAGAGTCAGGCTCGAACTCAAGATGCGTCGTTCCCTGGGGATCATAGCCAGGGTGGCATTAGTGTTTTCCCGCCGCGGCCTTGACATAGCTCAATTCAAACTCGACGAAACTAAGTCTTATGAGAAAGTCGTTGTCACCCTTGAATTTAGAGCAACCAGTGAGCAGCTGCAGGCGGTTTCGCGAGACCTTAGTAAACTTATAGAATTGGAATCTATCCGAGAAGTTCTGCCGCAACCCTCAAATATTTCACTTTCGAGTCTGACTGAGATGCAGTCCGCCCTCACATGTTAGGAGATGTCATGACAACTACAAACTCGTTCCATGTTTACTATGAAGACGATGCCGACCTCCAACTCATTCGCGGGCGCAAGGTCGCCATCATAGGTTACGGTAGTCAGGGCCATGCTCATGCACTTAACCTGCGCGACAATGAAGTCGATGTGGTCGTAGGGCTGCCTGAGAGCAGCAAATCCAGAGCCAAAGCAGAGGCCGAGGGTCTACGCGTGCTGACCCCAGCTGCGGCAGCGGCCTACGCTGATGTGGTGATGCTACTTGTTCCCGACGAAGTTGCCGCGGCAGTCTACGAGCAGGATATCGCCCCGGCACTTAAGCCTGGTGATTATCTCGTTTGTGCTCATGGATTTAATTTCCACTTTGATAAGATTGCGGCTCCAGCAGGTGTCAGCGTATTCCTCGTTGCTCCCAAAGGTCCTGGGCACATGGTGCGACGCCAGTTTAGTCAAGGTAAGGGTGTGCCCTGTCTAGTTGCAACGCTCGTAACTGGTGACCAAAAATCCCTACAACTAGCGCTCTCTTACGCTAAGGCGATCGGGGGCACCCGTGCTGGCGTATACGAAACCACGTTCAAAGAGGAGACGGAAACGGATCTGTTCGGGGAGCAGGCTGTGCTGTGCGGAGGACTAACAAGCCTCATTCAACTTGGATTCGAGACTCTAGTTGAGAACGGCTACAGTCCAGCCATGGCCTACTTTGAATGCGTTCATGAAATGAAGCTTATTGTAGACCTCATCTACGAGGGCGGACTCGCTCACATGCGATCTTCTATTTCTAACACTGCCGAGTACGGTGACTATACGGTTGGTCCTAAGATTATTGACCACAGTGTTCGTGAACGGATGCAAAAGGTACTCGAAAACGTGCAGAGTGGTGAATTTGCGAGCGATTGGCTCGGAGAAAACAAGAAAGGCGCCGTCAATTTCAAAGCCATGCGCACTGCCGGTGCCAACCACTTGATGGAGCAAGTGGGACGGGAATTGCGATCGCGCATGAGTTTCGCCAAGCCACAGTGAAGGCGTTTTTGGGATGAAAGAGGTAATCTGTGTCTAAGCCAATAAATACATTTAGTGCCACCATCACGCAACCCAAAGAGCATGGCGCTGCCCAAGCAATGCTCTACGCCACAGGCTTAAGCCCACAAGACATGGCCAAAGCCCAGGTCGGCATCGTCGCCAATTGGTTTGATGGCAATCCCTGTAATATGCATTTAGGGGACCTTGCCAGTGTCACTAAAGACGCAGTGAGCGCCTCAGGTCTCATCGGTATGCGCTTTCACACAATTGGGGTCAGTGACGGTATATCGATGGGCACAGATGGCATGAGTTACTCACTGCCCTCGCGGGATATCATCGCTGATTCCATCGAGACGGTGATGAACGCGCAGTGGTATGACGGTTTAATTGCCATCCCCGGATGCGATAAGAACATGCCAGGCGCAATGATGGCTCTCGGTCGTTTGAACAGACCAGGGCTCATGATATACGGCGGCACAACAGCACCTGGCTCGCGACGACCCGGTGAGCGGCTAGATGTCGTGTCGGCGTTCCAAAGCTACGGTGCTGCCCTAAGTGGGGCCATTTCGGAGGAGGAGCGTCAATCTATAGTGCGGCACAGCTGCCCCGGCAAAGGAGCTTGTGGCGGCATGTATACCGCCAACACGATGGCGGCGGCGATTGAGGCCATGGGCATGACCTTACCCTATTCGTCTTCGACACCAGCTGCCGACCCAGGCAAGGCTGAAGAATGTCGCGCGGCAGCGGCGGCCGTTCGTCATTTGATGGAAGCTGGCATTAAGCCGCGTGACATCATGACGCGTCAAGCCTTCGAAAACGCAATCGCGATCACCATGGCCCTTGGCGGTTCAACAAACGCCGTGTTGCACTTAATTGCTATGGCCAAGTCGGTCGAAGTACCCCTGACCCTAGACGACTTTGTGCGCGTCAGCAAAGAGGTCCCATATCTTGCCGATTTAAAGCCATCCGGTACTTACGTGATGAACGATCTTCATGCCGTCGGCGGCACGCCCGGAGTATTGAAACTACTGTTACGTCATGGACTCATCCACGGGGACATCATGACCGTCACCGGGAAAACCCTCGCAGAAAATCTATCCGTTCTGGACGATCTCAGCCCGGACCAGAAAATCATCAGACCCCTGCATGCTCCGCTTGCGGATCAAGGGCACATCAAAGTGTTACGCGGCAACCTGGCTCCGGAAGGTGCCGTGGCAAAAATTACTGGCAAGGAAGGTGACAGCTTTAGTGGGCCAGCCCGCGTGTTTGATAGCGAAGAGGCTATGCTCACAGCACTCAGCACTGGGACCATTAAGCGCGGCTCTGTCGTGATCATCCGCTACGAGGGCCCCCAGGGGGGACCTGGTATGCCAGAAATGCTGACACCTACTTCCGCCATCGTGGGTGCAGGACTTGCGCGCGATGTGGCCCTGCTGACTGATGGCCGCTTCTCTGGCGGATCGCACGGCTTTATCGTCGGTCACATTGCGCCTGAGGCTCAGGCAGGCGGGCCTCTTGCCCTGGTGGAAGACGGAGATCTCATTACCATCGATGCTACTCAACTGAAGATTAACTGGCATGTAGATGAAGAACAAGTGGCCCGCCGCCGCAAGGAGTGGTCACCACCTGCCCTGAAGGCAAAATCGGGAGTGCTCTATAAGTACATCAGAACGGTGAGCTCGGCCTCCGACGGATGCGTCACGGACAGATAACTGTAATTATTATTTTTTTATTGGTTTTTTGCATTACCTCTCAAGTTTGACCGCATTCTGCCGAAATTCTCTCGGGCCCTCGGTCTTGTGGAGGAAGTTATGGCCGCGCATCGGAATAAAACTGCTGTAACAATCTTCTGCGCCCTGTTGTCATTCGTCAGCTGCGGTAGTCCCGAACCCAGCGACGACCTGGGTACCAGGAGAGCTGAGCAAAGCAGCGAGGATGATAAAAGCCAGAGCAACGATGCCACGACGCGGCGCCGGAAGGTTTCGACCATGTCTAAAAGTGCCAAGGCCAAAGCTACCGGAGACGACGAGACTTCCGGCCCATTTGACTTGACCAGAGCTGTAACTGCCAGTCGCTCACCTGCAGGCCCAGCGCCCCAGCCGGTGCCTCAGCCAGCGCCTCAGCCCATATCGCCCCCAGCTGCAACGCCTCCGACCAATGCGGATCCGGCAATCAGCGACTGCCACAAGGGCGACGAGTTCACATGCAAGGTAGAATTCGCTATAGTGCGACTTACCAACGAAAAGCGCAGCGGCATGAGCCCCCTGCGCCACGATAAGAATCTGGCTTTCGTGTCACGAGACTGGTCGCGCGAGCAAAGTCAGGTAGGTGCGATCAGCCACAGCGGCTTCCCTGGCGCTAGGAATGCCCTACATCAGCAAGAGTTTGGCGCAGGCACACAGATTAATGCTGAAAACGTAGCGATGTTTAGTGGAGGCGGAGGATCCCCTGAAGACGTCGCCAAGAGGTTTGTTGATATGTGGTACAACAGTGCAGGTCACAGAGCCAACATGCTTGGACCTTATCAGCGTCTTGGTGCAGGTGTATATCGGGGACCCCGAGGTTTTTATGGTACACAGATTTTTGGCAGATGAAGACTGCTTACTGAGGCTACGCTAAAGTAGCGGTAACTGCGCAACCTGAAACCAGAAAAGATCAATAGTCCTGACCAGAGCAATAAATTGATCCATATCAACTGGCTTCGTTACATACGAGTTGGCATGGAGTTCATAGCACTGGTGGATGTCTTCTTCGGCTGATGATGTGGTCAAAACGATCACGGGAATGCTGCGTAAACTCGGGTCGGCCTTCACGGTAGCTAAGACCTCTCTACCGTCCTTGCGCGGCAAGTTGAGGTCTAAAAGCACAAGATCGGGCCTTTGCACTGCAGCATAATTTCCATACGCGTACAGCATGGCGATTGCTTCAATTCCATCTCTGGCTACCGTCAAATTATGGCGCACCTTACCCTCTTTGAAGGCCTCGATAGTGAGCCGCACGTCAGCAGGATTGTCCTCCACCAAGAGGATCTCAATAGGTCGTCTTAAATGATAGGGACTCAAGAATCTTGGCTCCCAGCCACAGGAAGTGTGAAACAAAACACGGTACCTTGAGTCGATACCGGCTCAACCCAAATGCGCCCGTGGTGACGCTCGATAACTTTTTTACAGATAGCCAGTCCGATGCCATTGCCGGGATAAAGATCGCGCGTATGAAGTCGCTGAAAAGCGACAAAAATCCGTTCCCGGTATTCGGGGGCAATGCCGATACCATTATCAGCAACTTGAATCACCCATTCATCGCCGCGACGCGCGGCGCTAATCTTAATGACAATTGGCCGCTCTGGGGAACGAAACTTCAGCGCGTTGCTCAGAAGATTTTGCAGTACTTGAGAAAGCTGCGACTGATCACCCATGACAATCGGTAAGGCGTCCAACTCGATGTGCGCCTTTGCTTCCTCAATCACAGGCGAGAGGTACAAAATAGTCTGCTTAGCAAGTTGGCCCAAGTCCGTAGGTTTAAATTCACGTCCTCTCGTCGATAGACGCGCATAAGCAAGCAAGTCATTTATCAGGGCCTGCATGCGTTTGACACCCTCGACGCTAAAATCGATATACTCCTGCGCCTCGTCGTCGAGTTGCCCAGCATAGCGCCTTTTCAAGAGTTGCGTGTACCCGCTCACCACGCGCAACGGCTCCTGCAAGTCGTGACTGGCAATGTAAGCAAATTGCTCCAGTTCCTCATTTGACCTTTTGAGCTCCGCAACAAGACGCTGCAGATCAATCTCTAGGCGCCGCCGATCACTCACGTCCCGAATGATGGCGATGACACACTTGCTGCCATCGACTTCGGTACCACTCAAGCTTATTTCCACGGGAACGGAGCTGCCGTTTTTACGTCGTGCGGACAAATTAAGCCCAGCTCCCATAGGCCTAGGACGCGGCAACTTCATGTAAGACGACCGCAGCTCTGCATGCTTAGGGCGCCCAGACTCGGGAACCAACATGTCAATCGATGCGCCCACAAGTTCGCTGACCTCGTAGCCCAAAAGGTCGGTGCATTGCTTACTGGCCAACATGATCCTACCATCGGCATCGCACACCAAAATGCCGTCTGGTGCTGATTCCATCAAACTATTGAAAATCGACGCGGAATAAGAATCATTTTGTCTCATAGGTCACCCACTGTAGCAAAAACAGGGCCAACAGTTTTTAGATTTGAATCCCGCTCTCTGCGGGATATAACACACCTGTGTGGTGTCACACTGTACGCCAGGATAGCCATAAAAGCATACGATCGCCGGATATTGCGGAAAATAAAAATATGGCACCAAAGTTGCTTAGTAGGAAGTGCCGCGTTTAACGGTAAGGATCTGAGGCAGATGACGCAACCAACTCCCACACAAAATGCCGCCCTCATCACCATGGCCCGGTGGGTTTCAACGATTGCTGACAACATCAGAAACCCCATAAGCGGCATCAGCGCCGCGCTCAGCATCCTCGAGACTCAGCTCCAAACCGCTCAATCTCACGCCGCGCGAAATCAACCCCTGGTCGACGACGCTTTAATCCGCATCCGGGGGCGCCTCACTAGCCTCAGCGCATACGTATCGGAACTTATTGATTTTGCCAAGCCAGCCGTTATTGACCTCCAACCCACAGATCTGTTGGCAGTTCTCAGCGCGGCGATGCGGGATATGACAGCGGGATTACCAGGGATTGAGACACATACCGTGGCACCAGCCAACGCGGTGTTGCTAGAGGTCGATCATGAACGCCTCCGCATAGTCTTAGCTGGCATCCTCCGCAATGCCGCCGAAGCAGCCATGGGCAATCCCGGAGCCGACCACCCCAGGGTAAAGGTAGCCATCCACCGAACGCCGCAAAAGGTGACGATCGAGGTCTCGGACAACGGCCCCGGGTTCACGGAACTAGCGATGAAACACGCTTGTGAACCATTCTTCTCTACCAAAGAGGCGGGCACCGGACTCGGCCTCGCCCTAGCAGCAAAAGTCGCGCGAGCGCACGGAGGTCAAATCACCATTGAAAGGAGCGCCCTCGGCGGCGCTAAGGTATCCATGCATCTGCCCGACACAAAACACGATAGCAGCGACCTTATGCCTTCAACCGAATCTTGAGGATCCGTTATGACTATCCAAACCGCATCTACCAAAAATCCCGGCCACACCATCAACCTCAAAGATACCAAAATACTTATCGTCGATGATGAAGACATTCTCGCGTGGAGCATAGACACCGAGCTTCGCGGACTTGGCGCCGAAACCATGCGAGCCGGTAGCGTCCGGGAGGCCATTGAGCGTTTCCACCAATTCACCCCGGACGTAGCTGTCACCGACCTACGCCTGCCAGATGGTAATGGATTAGAATTGTTGAAGAAATGGAGAATAGAACACCCCGACATGCCGGTAATCTTAATTACCGCCCACGGCGCCATCGATTCGGCCATCACGGCGCTACGCCTTGGCGCCTGTGACTATTTGCAAAAACCGTTCGATATGAAAGATCTTCTAGCTGCCGTCGGCCGCGCCACCGAAATTGCTAAATTGCGCCAAAAAGTCAGCCGTCTGCAAGGCCGCGAAGCCGGCTGCAGTGAAGTTAAAATCATCGGCGACACCGTCGCCATGCGGCAACTCCATAGCGAGCTCGCTAGAATCGCCAAAAGCAAAGCTCAGACTGCACTTATTCTCGGCGAAAGCGGCAGCGGCAAGGAGCTAGCCGCACGGGCCATCCACGAGTGGGGTGATCGGGCAGGCCACCCCTTTGTCGAGATCAACTGCGCATCGATACCTGAAACGCTTCTCGAAAGCGAGCTATTCGGTTACGAAAAAGGCGCCTTTACCGATGCCCGAGAACGCAAGCTAGGACTTTTTGAGATAGCCCGAAACGGCAGCATTTTTCTTGACGAGATTGGCGATATGCCGTTGAAACTCCAAGCCAAGCTACTCCGGGCGATCGAATATCGACGGTTTAAACGCCTCGGTAGTATTAAAGATATTGAATTTACCGGACGTATTATCGCTGCAACCCACCGCAATCTACTTGAGGAGGTGGCCGAAAAGCGCTTTAGAGCCGACCTCTATTACCGCCTCAGCGCTTTGCCAGTTTACGTACCGGCACTGCGAGAACGTATCGACGACCTCCCTCACTTAGTCGCCTTCTTTCTGACAAAACTAAGTTCGGACCTGGAACTTCATAGGCCTGACGTGAGTCGGGAGGCTTTAGCTGTGCTAATGCAACACGATTGGCCGGGCAATGTGCGTGAATTGAAGAATGTGCTCGAACGCGCGCTGGTATTTTATGAACCTCAATTACTTGAGCCCCGCCATCTACGCATAGATACCGTACCCGAGTCTCTTAGCGCGCCACCGCTGAGCAGCGACCTTGAACCGCAAGCGCGGCAATTGCCAATGCCTAGTCCGGTACTCGCACCAACCAATGAGCGGCAGTTACCTATGCCGATCCGCGCCGGAGCCATGGCACACCCGACGAACGCTGATCGCCAAACAACCATGACCTGTGATCGATTGCCTAGCACGCAAGCCCCAGAACCAGTCACCAGCAACTTTCGGTTACCAGCCTCGGGTGTAAATTTGGATGATCTTGAAAAGAGCCTTTTGACGCAAGCTTTAGACCAGGCTAGACACAATCAAACCCGAGCGGCACAATTGTTAGGGATTACCCGTCATACTTTGCGCTACCGAATGGAAAAGCATGGCTTGCTGGCACCGCACCACGGCGCCCTGGCCTGACCCCAATCGCACGCGAGAATTTTGGGTATGTAGCGAATTGTTGATTCCATGGAGGGATACGCATGGCTTTTTCACTATGCAAAGTATGTAGAGTCGTTGGTTTAACCTTAAGTTTTTTGCCTACTTGGCAAATGAGCTACGCAGCTCCAGGCACCAAGGCGAAAGAGGACGCACCGACACAGAGCATCATGCAACAAATTATCGCTCCTTTATCTCGTGTTTTGCCGCTAAGTTTTGATGATTCTAGCTTTGAATCGGCAAAAAACAGAGCTGCGATCAGCAAAGATTTGAAACAACTCATGGATAGCGCAACCCACCTCGAAGACCACGCACGGCGCAAAGATAAGGCCTTTGACTACATCGCCAAATCGCTCCGTAACGATGCGCGTCATGCATATCGCCGCTTCGAGCGTGGCGATTTCGAAGAGGCAAAATTCGCCATACACAATATGACTGAAAATTGCATTGCCTGTCATGAGAGCCTACCCGAAACGCACAAAGTTCCACCTGCTACTGGTTTCTTCGCCGCACTTAAAATTGACCGCCTGCATCCCCTCGAGAAGGCTCATTTCTACGTAGTGAGTCGACAGTTCGATGATGCAATGAAGACCTATGAAGACTATTTTGCCAGCGGCAACGTGCCACTCAATAGCATTGGTTTGCTCGGCTCGTTTACCGATTACCTAAAAATCGCCACTAATGCCAAAGGCGACCTCGATCGCCCCAAAAAACTGATAGACAAAATCCTAGCAAGACCTGACCTACCGGGGCACGTCAAAAGTCAAATGAGCCATTGGCTTGATGCCATTCAGCAACTCGAGAACGAAAAAGCACTCGCCAAAACCGATGTAGCAACCGCTCATAGAGTGCTGTCTCAAGGCCGGGAAATGATGGAATTTCCGCGCGACCGTAATGGCACAGTTCATTACATCACCGCAGCAGCTATCCTCAATCGTTACGTCCACGATCACCCAGAGGCAACGCCCGATGTCGCCGAAGCCTACTACTTACTCGGAATCACGGAATCGCTGCTATCTCACTCTTATTGGATCTCCAGGGAGGAGTTTGATTTTGAGACGGCTATCCGTATGGCTCCCGCAGCGCCTTTTGCTGAAAAGGCCTACGCGCTCCTTGAGGAGAGTTATACCGTTGGGTTTAGCGGCTCCAGCGGCACTCATATCCCGCCTGATGTTAAGGCACTGCTCGCCGAGCTGAGGAAATTAATCGACAACGCTAAGTCACAGCAAAAAACCTAAAGGAGGCCAGAAATGCAATCTGCATTTGGAATTGTCATCACAGCCCTATCAGCAATGGCCCCAATAGCCCAGGCCGCTGACAGCAACGTCAAAGTTTTAATGCGGGACAAGCTCACCGCCGCTCATGGTCTTCTCGATGCACTTGCCACCGAAGACTACAGCAAGCTTGAGCATTTTGCCGGGATGCTTCACGACCTTAGTAAGGCCACGACTTGGAGTAAACGCGATTCACCAGACTTCCAGTTTTACTCGAAGAGTTTTCAAACTGCAGCGGCATACGTCAAAGATCAGGCTAAGGCCCATAATCTCGAGGGAATTACGGTAGGTTACGTACGTGTCTCTCTCGAATGCGTCCAATGCCACAAATTTGTCCGCGGACAAACGCCGAAGCACTAACAAACTAAATTGTTTGAGTTTACGGACGGACACCTTCAGGGTGTCCTTTTTTTCACCACTAAACGTCCCATAATTTATCCACGTGGCCTATTTCCAGCCTTCGTCGTCCGCGATCCGATCTACAACAGAATGAAACTATTAGATTTAATATTTCATTGCTGTATTTTTATGCACGGCACAGGCGTTGCAGTGATATTGGGCGGAGGGAGAACACTCCTTATGCCACGCCCCGTAAAACTCAACTCCAGGGACTTCAAACGAGCTGTCGGATACCTGATCCGCAATCACGATCGCTCGATTTCGCTGGAGGAACTGGCTGACTCCACAGGGCTGGCAAAAGTAAGCTTAAACCGTCTGTTCAAATCAACCTGTAGTCTGACTCCCATGCAGTGGATTTGGAACTACCGCGTACACTTGGCAAAGACTGTCATAACCCACAAACCAGATTTAGAACTCCGTCACGTCGCATCCGTTTGCGGGTTCAGTAATCAAGCACACTTTTCAAAACGGTTTGTTGACCAAATTGGGGCACGACCGGCAGCCTTTAGGGCAAAAATTAGATCCGTGCAAACCAGCCGAAAAGTAGTTGCTGCCGATGTAAAAACGCCACTTTCGCAGCGCCAGCTTAACAAATTTAAAAAAGCGGCTCTTAGCTCCTTTCAAACAAATCTGACACCAGGGAGTCACTGACCTCGGGTACTCCCTGCCCCCCAAAAAACTACGAATGGAGCTGCCGCACAGAGGCCGCGTCACAGCCTCGATAGAGAGCCCAAGTACGCGTTTTATAGTCGTAGCAGAACCAATCAAGCTCGTCGTCAAAGTATTTCATCGCTAGTAGACGGGCACGCGAAAGTAATTTCACTGCTCTTACCCTCGCTGACTTATGAAATCGCGCCGAATTTGTTTGCGTGGGTTGCATGCGGTACACAAAAGCTAGAATTTCACGAAGGGAACAGCGTCCACCCTTTGCTATCGCGTAGAGACGAAAAAGACGCAGAGTAAGATGAAAATCACTCAAGTCTAATACCTGATCCGCGAAATAAACATTAGTTCCCGCAATTTTTAACTGACGTTTTGACCAGGGACCGTCTCTCAGTCCCACATTCACAAAAGATCTTCCACTCACGCCAGTCACTAATTCAGTCACATTCTGTTCCACCGAAATTTGCTCCCACCAAACAGTTTAAAACGACAAGAAGCAGTAAAATAACCACATGCGAGCCACTGTCAATTGCGACAGAGTGACTTGCGCCAGATGTCCGCGCCATCACCCTGTCAAATGGACTAAGAAAATTGATTCGACCACCTCGTAACATGCAACGAAATCGCATAGGAAAAAAATTCCTCCTTTAATTTCAGCACCTAGCTATGGTGCTCACAGCAAGAAAAAATACCCAACTGACAAAAATTTAGGCAATTCTCGCGACACCCTAATGACCCGGCCAGATTGGCCAAAGCGACGCCTTTTTGTCGCCCGACCAACATGACACTTTGGGTAGGACACTCAAGTATTGGCGCGGTCGTGACGAATCACCCAATTGAATGCTTAGGATTTTAATTATGGTGTTCGTGCGCGCTCTCACGTACGACGCAACTTCGGGGTAAACCTCCGTAGTTGTACCCAGGAGAGTGGATCATTCTGGAGTTATGATTTCATGAGTTTGCGCATGACAACTTGGCAAAAAGCGACGCTAGCTGCGATCAGCTGCGCGCTTCCGCTAACGTTGGCATTGCGAAATATCATGAACTCGAGGCCGAGCCAGAAATTTGGCGAAGTCGTGCTCTTTGAAGAACTGATGCGCTCGAAGATGGAGGAGCTGTCTGACAACGATATCCACCTCTCCACGGTTCGAAGCGAAATGGCCAAATTTGAGGGGCAACGCAAGCAGCTATTAACCGAGCTCACCGCTATGCGCGATCAACTAACCCAGCTCGTCGACGCCGAACAAAATGACCTCAGCGAACTACCCGAAGAAGCCGAAGACACTGACCAGCAAAGCCGCTAATGATCTAAATCTAATTCATTTACACGTTTTATTTATAGTTAACCAAGCCCAGGCGCGGGAGGACCATTATCAGTAGGTTTCTAGCTGTGCATGTTACACTAAAAGAATCCCCACCTTTTAGCATCTGCATAGCCGAAGCGACCCACCGAGTGGTCAAGGGCTAAGACGCAGGAGACGGCATCATGGAACATCTACAGAAGGAAGCACTAGCCACGATACTGGCTATGTCGGATGACCGGCTAGCTGCGTATGCGGCAGCAACCTCGGCAACCAATGTGGCCGTGTTACTCTCGGTTATGCCCATCAAGCGCGCTAACCAGATCTTTGCCACGTTACCACCGAGCAAGTTAGCCGCAGCTCTCGGTCACAGTAAGGCGGTGCCACCTAACGGTGTTGTGATAGTGGCCCGCGAGCTTGAACAGATCAATAAAGGTCTCGGCACTCCCGAATCACCTCGCGAGCAGCAAAAGCCGACGCCGAATTATCGTAAGACCGCTCTCTCTGCCGCCCCCTTTATCCTCATCGCCAGTGTCGCTTGGGCTATTTATTTCGTGACGGTTCCTAAACACAAAATGGTCATGCCCGCCCAGACTGCCGCCGAGCGCCGCTCTAGCCAACTAACAGCCGCAGCCGCTAAAGCTAACGTTAAAAACCAACAGGTCGCTGCAGCCGATTCCGGCGCTAGCACGGCAACGCTGACTGCTAAGCCGCTGGCTGCGGTTGAAAAGCTCAGCGAAATGGTGGATGTACTCGGTCAAAAGGACAAAGAAGAGATGGGTCCACCAGTGCAGCCACTGCCTGTGGCGGCTAGTGGAGCAAAACCGGTCAATATGTTACCCAATGCAACTAAACCGACACCAGTTAATACCGCTGCAGCTGACTCCACTGAGCGGAAACTGGATACTGATGTCGTTGAAGAAGATGACGAAGGCGCCGGGTTAAAACTCACGGAGTTTAAATACAGTCTCCATAGACAGCAGGGTATGCGGATATCGTTCCGTCTACGCAATGACCGCGCCGTTCCTGCCCTAGGTAGTATCCATGCTACGGCACGCTACCTGCATCGTGACGGTCGGGTAGAGATTATAGACTCAACTCCTCATGCCGAAAAATTTAAAGTACGCAGCTTAGGCGTGCCCAAGGTGTTGGAGTTCAAACCCAACAAAACAGATGGGACCTTTGTTGATCTGATTATCGATGTTAGGAACCTCAAGGGTCTGAGCCTACTCCATCGTCAGTTCGAAGTGACTGGTACCTAAAAAGGTACTCACAGAAACTTGTCGAACTGAAGATAGCTCACGAAAAAATCCGCGATCAATATAGCCACGAGGGAGGCCACAACCGCTTCCGTCGTGGCTTTTCCAACTCCTTTGGCACCGCCACCAGCATAAAAACCGCGAAAACATCCAATCGATGCGATGAGCAAACCAAACACGGCCGACTTCTGCATCCCCTGTGTTAGATAGGCGGGACGCACCAACCAGCGCATCTTCTCAATAAATACCCCAGTATCGACATCATAAAATGCGACAGCCACACCGTAAGCAGCGACACTACCGACCAGAACAAAAACACAGTTAAGTAGTGGCATGACCAGGCTGGCTGCTAGTATCCGGGGAGCGACTAGGTAGCTGTAGGGATTCACAGACATGATTCTCATGGCATCGATTTGCTCATTCACGCGCATCGTGCCAATTTCGGCTGCCATTGCAGATCCCGCCCGAGCAGTTACCAGAAAACCACAAAAGACTGGCGCCACTTCCTTAGTGAGAGAAATACCCGTGGCAGCCCCTAGCAAGGACTCCGTACCAAAGCGCCGAAAGATGTTGCCGAGGATGAGGCCAAAAATAACCCCCACCAGAGTACCAGCTATGACGACAATCCCAAGACTGCGATTACCGACAAACTCCATTTGCCGGAGCAAGAGACGCCTATCTATCATCGGCACCATGCAGCGCTTCACACCCTCAAGAAAAAACGTCGTGAATCGTCCGAATTCACTGATGGGCCGCACGAAAAAGTCATCCCATAATCTATTCATAGCTTCGGATATCAACGCAGCACCCCCCAACATCCAAGCGGCAACAACTCATCAGTCTAGCTAAGTTTAACCGAGGCGGACCTAAGCCTCTAGACTTGGCTAGCTTCGAGTTCAAAAGCCGATTGATTTATTCAATGTTTTTAGATTGTTATCGTCAACACACAATATCAGAGGCATCGACTTAAACTTTGTGCTAGGGACGGAGTTTCCTTATGACTCGAAGACTCTATGATCAATCACAAGCAAACTGCGTCAAAACAAGAATTCAGGAATGGATTCGCCGAGGGATTCATAGGCCTAGCTCCGATGGAAGGCGTCACCAACCTAGCCATGCGCCTATGGTTCCATCTAGTCGCGGCGCCGCAAGTCATGGCTACGCCTTTTCTTCGAGTGACTGCGACCTATCCACAAAGGGAACTACCACGCGAATTCGCTCCTGAATTAGACGAGCTACGATCGTATTTACCCTACCGTCTGGTACCCCAGCTCATGGCGGCCGAAACCGACGACTTTCTCCGCGTGGCGCCAGCACTACTAGAACATTGTGATTTCGTCGAACTCAACTGTGGATGTCCTTCACCTAAGTGCGTGGGCAAAGGTGCAGGCAGTAGCCTCCTCAGAGACCCCGATGAATTTGGCGCGATGGCCTCGCGGATTAGCGGGGAGTTGGGACCTACCCGATTTGCCATCAAGATGCGCACCGGATTTCAAAGCGCTAGTGAGTTTAATGCGCTGATCGAGCCTCTACGCCAGTTGCCTTTAGCCCGACTGACGGTTCACGGACGCACGAGACCAAGCCGCTACACAGGACAAGCCGACTGGGACTTGATTGAGCGGGCTGCACAAAGAGCAGTGGCACCGGTCGTCGCATCCGGTGACATTACGGACCTCAAGAGCCTCCGGGAACGCCTCGCCATGGCCCCATCAGTAAGCAGGGTCATCATTGGACGTGGTGCCCTGCGCAACCCGTGGATTTTCTCGGAGCTGCGTCAATCGCGCAGCGAGCGGCTTCCCTTTCAGACACTAAAAATTAGCCTCATGGTGCAAGCCCTATTGCACGAGCTAATGGCTACAGACCCCGCGGCGGTCTACGCGTTGTGCAAGGATGGGTGTTTTACTGTCAGCTGCGGCATGGATTACGATCGTTGGGCAAAACTCTACGGCGTATTGGCAACTAAACTTTGGCCTGGCCATTCAGGCTATCCGGAACACCTACGGGAAGTATCGCGGGCCACTCTAGGCAGGGTCAAATTGGTATGGAACTACCTTAGGTCTAGTCTACCAACGCCATTTTTTGCTCCACTGCCCTTGCGCGCAGCAAACATAGAAGAATTTATTCAGGCCTTAGAACACTGCTATAGCCTGATGGATGATCCGGCCGATCTAGAGTTAAAACATAATCCCGACCTCGACTGGGTGTACAACGGCGAGAAAAAGGTTAAAGTGGGGGAATCACCTAGCGCAGGGGTACCGCAAGCCCCGCTATGACGTTGAGGGCTTAAAGGCAGTGAAGCTGGAATTGCAAACTGCAGGTGGCAGCAGAGCAACGCTCTTGCCGGAGCGTGGTGGGTTGTTATCATCCCTAGCACTCAAAAGCGCCGATGGCATGTCCCGCGATGTGCTTTGGCTCTCGCACCAATTCGATCTCAGGGAAAGCGGCTGGCCCGCTGGTGGCATGCCCCTTATGTTTCCATTCGCTGGGCGAGTCTTCCATGGGCTCACTCCTTTTCAATATGAGCTGGCAGGCAAGATTTGGCAAATGCCACTGCATGGATTTGCCTACGCTCACAAATGGCGGGTTGTCGCCGCTGACGACCGTACCGCCGTGCTATCGCTCCATACGAGCGATGCCTCGCGGCAATTATTTCCGTTCGATTTTGATTTAAAAGTAAAATACACGCTAAACGATACAAGTTTGCTCATTGATACAGAAGTATCCTGTCTTGGGGCACACTCTCCCTTGGCACCACGCATGCCTATGGCCTTAGGGTGGCATCCCTATTTTTATCTACCTAAATGGCAAGGATCGGTAGATGCAACGGCAAGGTTACAAACTTCAGCACAGATACAGCTTCCAGTCACCGCCATAGGTGGCGCCGGCAAACCTACTGCTTTTCCAGGCTCATCTTTGCCTGATCATCAAGTTCTCCATCAGGCGCATCTCAGTAACCTCATACTTGGCGATCTTAAAAGTGATCAAGCACTGGTTGAGTTTCCAGCTAGTGGTTATGCGATAGCCCTTGGTTGGGACCCATCCTATCGCTACTTAGTGCTTTGGACCCAGAGCGGCCAGGAATTTCATTGTGTCGAACCCTGGATGGGACTACCCGATGCTCTCAACAATGGTGCGGGGCTCAGATGGCTTGCGCCATCTGAGAGCCATAGGTCCCGAGTCACGATAGGCATCCTTTAGATTACGCCTGAACGCGGCTTCTCAAGAACTCCGTTAACAGCTGCAGACACTGCCCTGTCCCTCCGGCCTCGATGCACCCACCGGTATTGCCTTCGCTCCAGGCATACATATCAAAATGAGCCCAAGGCACATCACCGATAAAGCGCTGGAGAAATAGGGCGGCGACGATAGGACCACCGAAGCGGCTGTGACCGGAATTAGCCATGTCGGCCACAGGGGTTTTGAGAGCACTAAAATAGTCACCAAAAAGCGGCATGCGCCAAGTTGGATCTGCTGCACGTTTGGCTGCCTTAAGGAGAGATTCTGCCAACGCGTCGTTATTGGCAAACATGCCGGCCACTCTAGTGCCGAGCGCAATGCGCATGGCGCCAGTAAGCGTCGCTAAATTAATCAAAAGCTCCGGCTTATCATCACCCTGCGCCTTTACGGCCACATCAATCGCATCTGCTAAAACTAAACGCCCCTCGGCATCAGTGTTGTCGATCTCAACAGTGAGGCCACTCCTCGATAGCAGGACATCACCGGGACGGACCGAGGTCTGATCAACCGCATTTTCGGCAAGCGCCAGATATATGTCACAGGGCACCGGTAACTGCGAGCGCTCCAGCCAAAGTGCTAGACCAGCCAAAGATGCCGAACCGCCCATGTCCTTTTTCATGAGACGCATGCCAGAGCTAACCTTGATATCAAGGCCACCGGTGTCAAATGTGATCCCCTTGCCGACGAAAGCGATCGGTCGGACGCTCTTCTTGACGCCTTTAGGGCGATACTTCAAGTGAACTAAAGCTGGCCCCTCTGTTGCGGCCTGCCCTACGCCAAGAAGTAGACCCATCCGCTCCTTTTTCAGACGTGCAGCGCCCCACACATCAACCTGCATGGACTGTGACGCGGCAAAAATCTCTTCTAGTAAATCTGCATACGATTTGGGGTTGAGTTCTGCCGCAGGAACGTTAACTAAATGCCGGGCAAAATTTAGAGAATTACCGAGGTGCTGCGCAGCCTCAAGAGTCTCCGTTTTTACCCCTTGTACCGAGATCCGCGGAAGTTCGGCTGTCCCTCGCGGCTGACGAATCAGTCGGTAGCGGTAGGCACCTAGCTCGAGGCCCACCAGGGCGCCACATTGCTCATCATCAGTGGCGGCAACGAACTCAACTTTAACCTCACTGATGGTCTGCTCCAGTAATGGAGAGACCACTTGCGCCGCTAAATCTCTAGCAACCCCGTACTCGCTGACTTTGAACAGATCGTGATGTGCATGAGCTACCGTTCTTGCCTCAAGCTGCACCAACCATAAGGGCCCGTCATCTGTCGGCAAGTGAACGATCTCACCCCGCTTACGACCAACGCGTTCCATCTGCCAAGGCGGCAACTTAAGGCCAAGGTGCTTTAATGTCATACTGGTCGAAGCCGCTTGCCCGGCGACAACAACCCGGCCGCTCAGCGCCTTTTCTGCCTTGGATGCGGTCTTAGATGCGGCTTTAGCATCGCTTGACCCACCGATCCATCCAGCGAGACTAAGGTCGAATGCCTTTAGCTGCCATGACTTATCGGGGCTGCGACTGGTACGCGAAGATTTGACTGGCATAGGAAGTCCCATCCATTTTTGTCGATTTGGTAGTGTGTCATAATCTTATCAGAGGCTTTCAAAATCAGCATATTTTGACAACTATTGTCAAACCTAAGCCTCCACATCTAAGATGCGTTTTCGAGCTCACCCAAACCCGAGTGGACTAAGGTTATGGCCGTACTACATATTCCCGTTTCAGGACAGAGACTTAGCGACCAGACTGCGGTCACTAGCTACTTGCAAGGGCGCGGTATTTGTCACGAGAGGTGGGAGGCTCCAGTCTACTTTGCGGACGATGCACCGGAGGAGGTGATCCTTGAGGCATACGGATCCAAACTTAAGCCGTTCATGGAGCGTGCCGGTTACGTGGTGGCTGATGTGATCAGCGTCCACAGTGGCACCCCTAACGTGGCGCAGTTGCGCGCCAAGTTTCTGGGCGAGCACACGCATGTTGAGGATGAGGTGCGTTTTTTTGTCGACGGGCAGTCGCTCTTTTGGTTTCACACGGAAGGCGAGGTTTTCTCGGTACTCTGCGAGCGGGGCGACCTCCTCGGCATACCGGCTCACATGAAGCACTGGGCCGATATCGGTGCTAATCCCAGCTTCAAGGCGATCCGCCTCTTTGTCGACGCCGCAGGGTGGGTGCCTCATTATACAAACTCCGGTATAGACGCTAAATACGCGGCCGGCACTTGACCACATCAGGTGGAGGCGATAGATATAGGGTTCGCAATCAGGGTCCCTCCAGTTTGCCCTATGTCCACAAGAGGACGATGTACAGCATGCCTAAAGTTACGATAACGACCGACAATAAGACCATCGACGTTCCGTCGGGCTACGCCATGATTGACATGTGTGAAGACCACGATACCTCTATTCTTTTTGGCTGCCGCGACGGTGCTTGCGGTGCCTGCATGGTGCGCGTCCTTGAAGGGGCTGACAACATCAGCCCGATGAAGGATGACGAGCGCGACTTTCTTGAGACGATGGCGGCCGAGCCCAATGAGCGGCTTGCCTGCCAGTGTGTAGTCTTTGGCGACGTTAAAGTTGAAGTCTCGGACTAAAACGAAGGCGACGCCTGAGTCGTCAGCACCCGCGAAAAAGCGCCGCCGCATCCCTCTTGTCGAGATGTTTGCGCGTTTTGAGGCACACAATCCTGATCCTCGCTGCGAGTTATACTACACCAGCAACTTCCAATTGCTGCTTTCCGTCATGTTGTCGGCCCAAACGACCGATAAAGCGGTGAACGCAGCCGTGCGCGAGGCTTACGACGCTGGCCTTGGCCCTGATGATGTCGTCAGACTTGGAGCCGATGGCATGCTCAAGCTTATTCGGCGCATCGGCCTAGCCCCCACCAAGGCTAAAAGGGCTGTGGCGCTAGCCACTGATATTATTGAAAAGCACGCTGGTAAAGTACCCGGAGAGCGGGCGGCCCTGGAGGCCCTGCCGGGTGTTGGGCGCAAGACTGCCAATGTAATATTGGCGGAGCTTTTCGGCGCACCTACACTTGCGGTCGATACTCATGTATTTCGCGTCACAAGGCGCCTTGGGCTCCACAACGAGAAGACGCCGGAGGCTTGCGAGACAAAGCTGATGGCCCAAATCGACCGCAAGTATCTGCCTCGGGCCCATCACTGGTTCATCCTGCTGGGTCGATACACTTGCAAGGCTCTGCGACCAGCTTGCGATCAGTGCTACTTAGCCGATATTTGCCCGAGTTTTAAGGCTTCAGTGTCCAAGGCGGCGAGGACTGCAGCAAAGCATTGATACCAACCTGGCGCAGCTTGGCCAGAAGCGGTAGAAGCGGCAATCCGATGATCGCTGATTGGTCGCCGTTGACGCTACTGAATAGGTGGACACCCTTATTTTCGTACTGGTAGCAGCCGACGCTGCCGCGCCATTCGCCCGTGGCCAGATAGGCCTCGATCTCATAGTCGGACAGAGGACGCATGGTCATGCCGACGTCGACTCTTTCGCTGTGGACGATCACTGGCGTGTCACCACGGTTGCCGTAGGCGAGAGCAAAGGCTGAATGCAGATAGTGCGTACGTCCCGCTAGGGCTTGGAGCCGCTCTCTGGCCGTGGCTACATCGGGCGCCTTGTCAAAGGTTAAGTCCTCAAAACTAAGCACCTGATCGGCGCCGACCACCATGGCATCGGGATGCATGGCTGCAACGGCCATGGCCTTAGCCTCGGCACGGCGGCTAGCCTGCACACCGGGGGTGTCACCATGAATGGTGTATTCGTCAATGGGTGCCGCTGCGGCCTCGAACTCCAGTCCAGCGGCGCTGAGGAGCGCTCGCCTAAATGGTGACTGGGAGGCTAGGATGAGCTTTTTTACACTTGCCATGCAGATGCCTCTTCTGAGACTAAGGCCGGGCTGATTTGCCGCGGAGGAACCGTGAGATCTCCTAGTGATACCCCAGAAGTGCGCTCCTGTCAGCCCGCAGCGTCCGGGCCCGAACCTGATAGCGATTTCCTGCCCGACGAGTTTAAACGATTCGTAGCAGATCCCGATTCGGTCACGAGCCGCATTGCTAGGCAGTTCCAGGTACCAGCTGAGACCGTGCTAAACTGGCGCTGGCATATGCGCCGCCAGATTGGGGACGGTACTAGCGCGGCCAGTGTCTTACCGCTCGCCGCGACGGAACGAGATGGCTTCCACCTGCTCAAAGACGCCTTCGTCGCCGGTATCACCCCCTACTACATGGGGCTCATGAACCCAGACCCCGATGTCCCTTGCCCTGTGCGCCTGCAGGCTCTGCCACGGAGCGAAGAGATCGATGTGCGCCATGGAGTCATGGATCCCTTGGACGAAGTCCCTCACTCGCCGGTCAAGGAGGTAGTGCAGGTTTATCCAGACCGCGTGGCCTTCTGCGTCGCTCAACTTTGCCCGGTTTACTGCCGCTACTGTTTTCGTAAGCGTCGCGACGAAGAGGACGGACTCCACTTTAACCGTCGCATCATTGACAACGGCATCGCCTACATCGCCAGCAATCCAGCGATCCGGGATGTGCTCGTGACCGGTGGCGATCCCTTCATCGCTAGTGATAGCGCTCTCGAGAACCTGCTCGAGCGTCTGCGCGCCATACCGCACGTTGAGATTATTCGCTTTGGTACACGCACCCCGGTAACCCTCCCCTACCGAGTCACAGCTAAACTGGCGAAAATGATTGCTAAATTTCATCCAGTTTGGGTAAACACGCACTTCAACTGCGCGGAAGAACTGACACTCGAAGCCGTCCAGGCTGTCCGTAACCTAGTTGATGCCGGCATTCCGGTCGGTAATCAGTCGGTACTCCTTAAAGGCATCAACGACACGAGGGACCGCATGATGCCCTTGTTAAGAGGACTGCTCAAAGCCCGCGTGCGGCCCTACTACCTGTTTCATCCCCATTTGGTTGAAGGCACCGAGCACTTGCGCGTACCGATCGATGACGGCCTCAAGTTGATGAAATCTCTGCGTGGCAATATTACAGGTATGGGGATTCCGACCTATATTGTCGATACCCCTTCGGGCAAGGTGCCGATGCTACCCAATCACGTATTAGGTCGCGACGGTGAAGACCTTCTACTCGAGGATGTAAGGGGCCAGATTTGGCGCGAGAAGGCCTCGCTACGTCCTTGACCTTCTGATATAACCGGCCGATATGACAGATTCTAACTGGAAACGGCGGAATGACGAGGTCGCATGCTGCGAGAAGGTGTCGATTTTTACTGGAACGAAGACGGCCTTATGGTACTGACCGCCCACTATCTCTTGGCGCGTGGTCATTGCTGTAAAAACGGCTGCCGCCATTGCCCCTACGGTTTTATCAAGGGTGCGACGCCCCCGGAGCAGGCTTGTGAAAAAGTGGAACCTCATCGACGAAGCAAAAACTCCTGACGGAACCGCCATGGCTCTTTATGAGCACGATGGCGCCTACTCCATACGGGTCGGCGGCCTGGAGCTCATGTCTACACGACAGTCTAGCAGCGAAGAGCGCATGGCAGAGATCGCCTGCGAGCAGTTGGTGGGCAAAAAGAAACCGAAAATTCTCATAGGTGGTCTCGGCTTCGGTTTTACCGTGCGCGCTACGCTGCGTCTGGCGCCAAAAACGGCGGTCGTCACTGTAGCCGAGCTGATGCCAGCGGTGATTGCTTGGAACAAGAACCCGGACCTACCGCTGGCGGCGGACGTTATGCAGGATCCGCGCGTACGCATCATCCAGCGCGACGTCATGGAGATCATAGCTACCGCCAGGGGGAGCTACGATGCCATCATGCTCGACGTCGATAACGGACCAGCTGGCTTATGCACTAAAGACAACGACGACATTTATAGCGAAGTGGGACTCCACCAGATTCAAAGTGCCCTAGCGCCTGGCGGCACTGTGGTCTTTTGGTCTGCAGCGGCGTCACCGATTTTTGCTAAAAGGCTAGGCCGGATTGGTTTTGAGGTTAACGTTACCAGAACCAAATCACACGGCATGAAGGGTAGTTGGCACACCCTGTTTGTGGGACGGCGGCCACAGTAAATCGCAGGTGCCCGCTTGTCGATCCCCGCGTCGGTCAATATAATAACATCCATCGTTCATTTATAAGACCCAGGGACCGCCATGAAACACATTCTGATCACCGGGGCGACCGACGGCATTGGTAAGGTTACTGCAAGGGAACTTGGTCGGCCGGACACCACAATCTGGGTCGTGGGCCGCAACGCCGCCAAGACCACAGAAACTGTGCGCGAGCTTCAGAGTTTGCGCCCGGCTGCCACCTATCACGGATTGGTGGCCGACCTATCTAGTCCACCTGAAGTTCGTCGTCTCGCGCTTGACGCACAGAACCAGATCCCGCAGCTCGATGTGCTTATCAATAATGCTGGCGCCTACTTTCAGATGTACGAAAAAACACCGGAGGGTTTTGAGCGCACTTTTGCCCTAAATCATCTGGGTTACTTCGTCTTGACGCATCACTTACTTCCCTTGGTGCGTAAATCTCCTCGGGGCCGCATCATTTCGGTATCGAGTGAGGCACATCGCGGCGCTAAACTCGACTTTGAAAATTTGCAAGGGGAGCGTCACTACAGCGGGTGGGAAGCCTATTGCCGTTCCAAACTTTGCAATATTTTATTTACCAAAGAATTGGCCAAAAAGCTTGCCGGTGGCTCCATCACCGTTAACTGTCTGCACCCAGGATTTGTGGCGTCTAAGTTCGGGCATAACAATCAGGGTGCCCTAGCAGTTTTACTTAAGCTCAGTCAAAAAATCTTTGCCATTAACGAAGACAGGGGTGCTCAGACCAGTGTTTACCTAGCCACTTCAACCGATGTATCTGGAATAAATGGCGACTACTTTGCCAGCTGTGAGGCCAAGAAGCCGTCTCACATCGCTACGGACAGTGAGCTGGCAACTAAACTTTGGACCATCACCGAACAGCTCTGCGCACCGTTCCTCAAGGCCTAGGCCTCGGCCCATCGGCGGCGATCAGTCTTAAGCCGCGGTACTCTTTTGGTCAGGCAACTGGCTCATCAGTTTGTCGATCAGTTCGATAAGATCGTCTGCCGCCAGGCTGGCTGCATCGAATCGCAGAAAGTTTAGGAATGCATGCATGACCTGCGGATAAATGGCTATCTCTACGGAAGTACCAGCCTGCCTTAGGCGCGTAGCAAAAGCTAAGCCTTCATCCAGCAAGATGTCACAGCCCACCAGCGCCATCAGCGTCGGCGGCAAACCCGTAAGATTTGAGTGCTCTAGAGGGCTCAGTCGCCCATCCTTCAGAGAATGGGACTGCGCATAGTGTCTAACAAACTCCCTCATCATGCTAGCCGTGAGGAGGAATCCTTGGTCGTAGCGTTGAAAAGATGACCAAGTATCAAGTGCCGAAGTCACGGGGTAAATGAGTATTTGGGCGTCTGGCAGGCGCAAATTCTCGTCGCGCGTCTTGATCGAAAGCACAGCAGCGAGATTGCCGCCTGCACTGTCACCACCTACCATCAAACCCTGCCTATGTAGCTGGCCATCGCTGCGGCATCTTGCCGTAAGCCATTGCCACGCCTCTACAGCATCATCGATAGCAGCCGGAAACGGATGCTCAGGTGCTCTTCTATAATTCAGTGCATAAATCTTTAACGACAGTTTAGATGCGAGTCTGGAAAAAAAAGCATCAAAACAAGAAGCACGTCCAATGACCCAGCCGCCACCGTGGAGATAAAGTAAAGCTGGACGCTCAGGACTTAAACCTGGTGTTCCCCAGGTTTGTATTACGAGATTATGCCGCCGATTTATAACAAATGATTCTTTATTTATTGTCGTGGTGATTTTTGGGCTACCTATCTTAGCCATTATTGTAAACAAAAATCTTTGTATACTTGGCGACAAGTGTTCAAAAGACGGCAACACATTTAATAGGCGCACTAAGACCGCAAGGCTTGGGTCTAGGTCCTGACGTGTCGCGTACTCTTTAAGTTGGTAGGCCATGGTGATCTGATTGCGATGTGTCTAAATAGGAAATCTCAAGTTCCTATTTTAGTCGAAATGCTATCAGTAGGCGAGCAAAGGGCAATTTTTTCCGCGAAAAACCACCTATTTTAGGCAAAAAAGACTACCCACTTGCAGGTACTCTCTGTAGCTTCACCGCTTCGCTTTGGATGCACCATGAGGACCCGATGGCTTTTACTTCCGGCGCCGTGCGTAGGCGCCTTTGGCCCGTTGTTGGCTTCGAACATTATATGCTCGCCGATGACACGCAGCGTCATCCGATGGTGTTTTGGCTGAAGGCGACATTTACCGGCCGCGTTGACAGGGAACGATTAAAACGGTCTCTACAATATACGGCAAGTCAACAACCGCTATTGCGCTCGCGCCTATACACTAACTTTTTTAAATTTAGATTTCTTTTAAGATGGCGTGAAGATGCCGACACCGAAGTGTTTCTGGATGTAGCACCCAAAGGTACGCCGCTTAACTTCCCTCGGCCTGGACAACTCGGATTCGACCTAAGTAAAGAACCAGGGCTTAGACTTTTCGTCCGCGAAGATAATGAGTCAAGCGAGTGGTATTTACAACTCCATCATGCAGTCACCGACGGCACTGGAGGTCTCAGATTTCTTGAGAAGTTATTTGAGGCCTATGCCAACGGGGCGGCAGTCTGGCAAAGGACCGTCGCAGATGAGGCGCTACCGCCACATGCAGTGCGGCGGTTTACCAGACGTGGATACTTTGATCTGAGCTTTTGGCAAATCGTCAAAAGGCTACCCATAGACCTAAGGACTACGTTTACCTACTACGCTGTCATCCCAAGACCCTTGGCGCGACGGCGGCAAGACTCGCCGACCGCGTTGGATTACCGGCAAAAAAAATCACCGACGAGTATCAATTATACGTTTAGTCCTGAATCTACAGCAGCACTCAAACGTTGTGCACGGGCTTTTCATGGCACGCTCAACGATCTTTTATTGCGCGACCTGTTTCTCAGCCTCGCTAAATTTAACAAGTCTGGCAGCAAAAGACGTACCATCCGCCTCTGTATGCCTGTGAATATGCGCACCCCGCATGATGATCATCTGCCAATCGCTAACTACATGGGGATGTATGCCCTGGACCGCACGGACGCTGAGTTGAGGCAGCCGCATGAATTGATGACCAGCATTACGACCGAGACAAAGCGCATCAAATCGCATCGTTTGGCACTCGCCATCGCCTTCGTCCCCAAGCTGCTGACATTTGTGCCGGGACTCCTGACCCTAGCCTTGAAGCGTCCCGGCTATTGGAAATGCGCCGCCACGGTTGTACTAAGCAATCTTGGACCTAGCTTTCGGCGTCATCTCCTGCCAAACAACAGTGACGGCCAGGTTGTCATCGATCATTTAGTGCTGAAGCGTCTTGAGTTACTACCACCCGTGAAGATTGATACCAACCTTGCGATTGGCGTTGTAACGTATCATGATGCTATGACGCTCACCTTTCACTATGACCCACTAGCGCTCTCGGCACACGACGTGCGGACGATCCTAGCTGATTACGTGTCTCAACTCTCAGATTCCATGATGCTGGACATTGGTCAGTCTGACGCTGCCAAATTAAGCACAGCAGTCGATCCTGCGACAAATCAGCCGCCTGCGAGTCCGTTAGACAAAAGACACTTACCATCTTTGACCAATTGAAGTAACGGTGCATGGCCGATTTGGTAGGACAGAGCGGCCGGATGCGTTAGGTTCCAGACCGCCATGTCGGCACGCTTACCGATCTCAAGCGTACCGCGCTCTTTTTCTATCCCCAAGGCCTTGGCAGCGTGTTTAGTGACGCCTAGAAAGGCCTCCTCGGGCGTAAGTTTAAAGAGCGTGCAGGCCATGTTCATAGCAAGCGGGAGCGAGAGCAGGGGGGAAGTCCCCGGATTACAATCGGTAGCGATGGCGACGGCCACTTTGTGCGCGCGCATACTAGCTACCGGCGGGATTTTTGTCTCACGCAGAAAGTAGAACGAACCGGGAAGCAGCACAGGCACCGTGGGCCCCTCGGCCAGCTTGGCGACCACTTTGGCCGGCAGGTACTCCAAGTGATCGACCGATAAGGCATCAAGCCTCGCGGCGAGGGCCGAGGCACCGAGGTCTGAAAGCTGCTCTGCATGGCACTTAAGCGAGAGCCCACAAGCTAGTGCTGCATTAAAGATGCGCTCGGTCTGCGCCAGGCTAAACGCGATGGTCTCACAGTAGACGTCTACAGCATCCGCCAAGCCTAGCTGCGCTACTTTAGGAATCATATCCCGACAGATGAGATCGACATAGTCGTCAGGCCTCTCCTTAAACTCCACCGGGATGGTGTGCGCACCAAGATAAGTGCGCTTTATCGTCACACCGAGATCGGCTTCGAGACGCTGGGCGACGCGCAGCATTTTCAGTTCGTTCTCGATATCAAGACCATAGCCTGATTTGACCTCAAGCGTCGTGGTGCCGGATGCCATCATGGCTTTGACGCGCTCCCGACTTGCAGCCAGCAGATCGTCCTCACTGGCTGCCCGCGTTGCCTGAACGGTTGCCTTGATGCCACCACCCGCCTCGGCTATCTCCTGGTAGGTCGCTCCCTTGAGGCGTTGCTCAAATTCCCGGAGTCTGTCACCAGCGTAAACCACGTGAGTATGGCAGTCGATTAGCCCCGGCGTGATGCAACCGCCTCGGCAATCGATCACCGTGCTGGCGCCAGCGGCTGGTGAGGTCGGAATTTCCGTCAAGGGACCTAGCCAGGCGATCCTACCGTCTTTGGCAGCGATAGCTCCGCTTTCGATGATACCGTAGCCACCATTGGCTGTGGCAACGGTGGCATTGATCCAAACTTTATCCCAAAGCCTCTGAGCCATGTGCGTAGTCCCCACCCTCTGAGCCGATCGCATCTTCTCTGCCTAGCCTACCACAGCCTGTGCTATCGGGACCTAGACATACTTCGATCTTGCCAAGTCGAGCACCCTGCAACAAAATAGGAGGCTAAATACCTCCAAACACCTCTGCTGCGGGGATTCGGCGTCGTGACTGTCATCGACCGCTACCTAAAACCTGATATGACGCTGTGGCAGGGCAGACCAGATGCCCCGAGCGGTTCGGCCATGTTTCAAATCGCGCAAGCACTTGACCTATCCCTTGTACAGCCCGGGCAAATTAAGCGCCCTGGATTTGCCCTCATAGGTTTCGCCTGCGACGAGGGGGTGAAAAGAAATCGTGGACGCCCAGGCGCTGTGGGTGGCCCCCCGGCCGCACGGCGTGCCTTTGCACGCTTACCCGTGCACCGGGAGGGAGTCGCCCTATATGATGCTGGCGATATCACCTGTAACGACGGCAATCTTGAGGCGGCGCAACAGACGCTTGCTGGGGCCATCGGGCAGCTGCACGAGCAGGGGCTGACGCCTCTACTTGTGGGTGGCGGTCATGAGCTGGCCTACGGTCATTTTCTGGGCCTAACCAAATCCTTCCCAGGTCAGGTCATTGCTACGGTCAATATCGATGCCCATCTCGATATGCGCCCACTGATCGAGCAAAAGCTCGCATCTTCGGGTACACCATTTTTGCAAGCGGCCGACTTATGTAAAAGGTTAGGTATCGCCTTCAACTACGCGTGTATCGGAGCGCAACCGAGTGGCAATACCAAAATGCTCTTTGAGACGGCACGCCACCATCAGGTCGAGGTCGTGACAGCGCAGCAAATTGAACCGACAATCGATTCAGTCGCAGCTCACATCTTGAGCCAAATTGGATCTAAACATGAAGTTAATTATCTAACGATTTGCCTAGATGCCTTTTCTGTCGCAGTAGCTCCCGGAGTCAGCGCCCCACAACCCACCGGTCTCAATCCCACGACCGTGCTCCCTTGGATCCGCCTTTGGGCAGGGAGCGGCAATTTTAGGAGTTACGATCTTGCTGAGCTCTGTCCGCTCCTAGACCAGGATCAAAAGACCGAACGCTTAGCAGCCCAGCTACTGTTTGAAATATTTCATCATCACAAATTTGTTGATGCTTAAAACGAAGCCATCTGAGGTATCGCCATGTCCCATACCAGTCGTCATGATCCGAGTCGCAAAATCAAGGCTGCTCACGGCACGAAGCTCACGGCAAAATCGTGGCTCACCGAGGCACCGCTACGCATGCTCATGAATAATCTTGATCCCGATGTCGCCGAGATTCCGAGTGATCTCGTCGTCTACGGCGGCATCGGTCGCGCCGCTCGCAATTGGCAGTGTTACGACAAGATTGTGGCCACGTTGACGCAGCTGGAGGAGGACGAGACACTACTCATTCAATCGGGTAAACCTGTTGGTGTTTTTAAGACGCACCAGGACGCTCCACGGGTCTTAATCGCAAATTCCAATTTGGTGCCACATTGGGCCACGTGGTCGCACTTTCATGAGTTAGATGCCAAAGGGCTCATGATGTATGGGCAGATGACGGCAGGCTCCTGGATCTACATCGGGTCCCAAGGGATCGTGCAGGGTACTTACGAAACTTTCGTCGAGGCAGGTCGTCAGCATTTTGGCGGCAATCTCCGCGGCAAATGGATTCTCACCGGTGGGCTCGGTGGCATGGGTGGAGCTCAGCCATTGGCGGCGACCATGGCCGGAGCATCGATGCTTGCTGTCGAATGTGACCCACATCGTATCCAGCGGCGCCTGGAGACGCGCTACTTAGATCTAGGTGCCAAATCTATTGATGAGGCGCTTGCCATGATTGACCATCACCACAAGCAGGGCCAGGCCGTCTCCGTGGGACTACTTGGTAACGCGGCCGACGTTTACGCAGAGATGGTGCGGCGCAACATAAAACCCGACATGGTCACCGACCAAACGAGTGCCCACGATCCACTCAACGGCTATTTGCCTCAGGGATACACGCTCGAACAGGCTGCTGACTTGCGGCGCTCAAATCCGGATCAAGTGGTGCGGGATGCTAAGGCCTCGATGGCGGTCCAGGTTAAAGCCATGCTTGAATTCCAAAAACGTGGGATTGCCGTCTTTGACTACGGCAACAACATTAGGCAAATGGCCAAGGATGTAGGTGTTAGCAACGCCTTTGACTTCCCCGGTTTTGTTCCGGCCTATGTGCGTCCACTTTTTTGCCGTGGCATTGGCCCGTTCCGCTGGGCAGCGCTGTCGGGTGACCCTCAGGATATTTACCGCACCGACGCCAAGGTCAAGGAGTTACTGCCAAACGACACCCATCTCCATCGATGGCTCGATATGGCAAAGGAGCGCATTCAGTTTCAAGGTCTGCCGGCGCGCATTTGCTGGGTTGGTTTAGGTGACAGAGCTAGGCTTGGACTGGCGTTTAATGAGATGGTGCGCCGCGGGGAACTGAAAGCACCGATCGTGATCGGCCGCGACCATTTGGATTCAGGCTCCGTAGCGAGTCCCAACCGCGAGACTGAAGCCATGCTCGACGGCTCGGACGCCGTCTCCGACTGGCCTATCCTCAATGCGCTACTTAACTGCGCCAGCGGAGCTACCTGGGTGAGCCTACATCACGGTGGAGGCGTCGGTATGGGCTACTCCCAACATTCTGGTGTCGTCATTGTCGCCGACGGCACGGACAGCGCCAAGCGGCGTCTGGAGCGCGTGCTCACAAACGATCCAGCTACTGGGGTCATGCGTCATGCCGACGCCGGATATCAGATAGCTAAGGATTGCGCTAGGGAGAAGGGCATGAAGATGCCCATGCTGGACTAGGTAGCGACATCGTTGATTAGACTCTCCATCTCGTGGCAGCAGCGCTGGCTGCGCCACCTGGCCCGAATCTTGCTCAGCCACTGCACTGATACTTGCCGCGTCACGCCATCGGGCCGCTGCTCAATCATTTTTTGTTTTAAAAAGGATCGCTGTCATGAAGCTGCTCAAGTCCCTGCCCAGACTAAGCTATCTCCTAGTCGCCAACGTCCTCATCACTGGTGCCTGCGGTCATTCGGCCTCGGGAGCCAAACTTGCTTCTATGACTAAGCCAACGCCACAAGTTGAGCTAGCAACTGATGAAATGACGATCAAGACGTATCCCGCATCCACCCAAGTGACCTATCTCGATATCGATGTGCTAGCCCTAAACAAAGCGGACGCGGGTGTAAAGGGTGAGCTCCTCGTCTGGATATTCCCGTCTCATGAACCTGGTCATCTCGTTAGCTATCTAAAGACCCCAGTAGCCTTGGAAGCCGGCCAAAGTAAAATCGTGAGCCCTAAACTATCCTTAGTTAAGCCATTGTCGGTCAAAAACGGCGAGCCCACGAGGTACTTGGTGAAAGCAAAATTGATCATCGATGAAAAAGAAGTCACGAGCTTCGAACGAGACATCGAAGTTAAATTCTGACTTCATGCGCCACTATCGTGTCACTCTGCCTAAAGTTTTGACAGCCCTGTCGTTAAATTAGACGGCTGTGCAAGCTAACTCATTGAAGCTGAAGCTTTGCATGGCAGCTGCTTGAATGGCATCTCGTTTGCAGCATTCAGAGATAACTTTGGACGATGAGGGAGTAGCCATGAGCATGAAGTTGTTTCTGACCAGTACCGTTGTAGCGATGTCCATTCTTGTCACTGGGTGTGGGTCTGAAAAAAGCAACCGACCTACAGAAAAAGAAGAGATACCCGAAGGTGCCAGTGCACCACTCAATAATAGATTCGGTGCTTGGGCTCCACTAAAGGCCCAGGTTATCGACTATGATGGCAATTCTTCCATGGTCTGCGCGGAGGGTCAAACGAGCTACTTCATCTACTTGAAGACGGGAATGGTGATCGACCAAAAACGAATCAGCATCAATCTAAGCTGCCCAGAAGCCGCTCAATTGATGGATTTTAGCTGCGAATATAATGGTAGAGCATACGTACTCTATGCAGTTGCCAAAGGCGAAGTCGTACGCAATGGCAACCTGGGCGTTTATCAAAATCAAAACGACTGCCAAGGCTACGCTTACGCTTTAAAACACAAACAGCCCTAATGGGCAGTTCCGGTCACCAACGTCCGTAGTAACCGCCACCATTGTGTGCGCCAAGGTCCGGATAGATCAGTCCACCAGTGGTGTACCCACCGCCGTAGCCGCCACCCCAAGGGCCGTTATGAGCTCCGAGGTCTGGGTAGAGAAGACCGCCAGTCGTATATTGCCGATCTTCGTAAGGACGCGGGTAGTATACAGGGCTGTTATTGGCACCAAGATCGGGGTAGAGCACGCCACCTTGGGGATTCACGTAAACTGGTACCACTTGACCGTTTGCCAGTTGTACATAATAGGCGATGCGCAGTCCGCCGCCGCCACAGACGTGGTCACAAACCGGATGCATCCACGATTCACCACACTTGCCCCAGCTAGCCTGCTGTTCACAGGTGTAACCACCAACAGAAGTACTGCCCCCACCGCAGGCATAATCGCAAACTGGGTGCATCCACGATGCGCCACACTTGCCCCAGCGCGCCTGATCTTCGCAGCTGAAACCACCGACAGCGGCGCCTTTGAGCGCGCTCGTCTCAGTCCTGATGGTCTCCGTTTTTAAAGCATCGCCGCAGCTATAAGCAGCCGCGAGTAAAAGTGCGCATCCGGTAGATAAGATAAAACGACGCATGGTCAGTGCCTCCCTTTTAAGTCCGATAACATTGTAAATTAAAAAATACGAGTTAAAGGGCGTCTGCCGCCATCTTCTTTAAAAGCTCAAAGTCCAAGGACGCCATCGGTGCCTCCTCAAGCTCAGTCCTGATCCCACGACGGCGCTGATCCAGATTCCAAATCCGATAACAGGTGCTGTGATGTGGATCGCTGAAACTGCCAATAGGAACTCTTAACTGCCTACCATGTTCGGACCAGCGCGGATTGGCATCGTACAGTTGGCGGCAACGCGCTAGGCCAAAGTTAAGGGGCGAATCCAGAGTATTGGGATCAAAATAAGCGGCAAATGCCCACCAGTGATCAAAGGCGGCCGACACAGGCAATCCTACCAGGGAGAGCCATGAGAACGCTAGATTATCAGCCTCCTCTTCGGTGGTGTAATAGCCTAGTTTATCATTAAGAGCCTTGGTGAGAATCTGATCGTTAATCTCAGAGTCTCGGAACATTTTTTGATTCATCGACCGAGCTGCATCGATAAGACGCCACTGAGATCCCGTTTCGTTCGGGATATCCGCACGCCAAAATACTTTTTTAACTTCTGACATCGGTACAAGCTCTGACGGCACCGACGCTAGGCACTGAGTCAAGCTGCGCTCCCA
This sequence comes from Deltaproteobacteria bacterium, assembly GCA_016874735.1. Classification (NCBI taxonomy): domain Bacteria; kingdom Pseudomonadati; phylum Myxococcota; class Myxococcia; species Deltaproteobacteria bacterium. The sequence continues at coordinate 368 of VGTI01000033.1, read as the reverse complement.
CTCACGGTAAGTGGCGAGCGATTCCCCCAACAAACGCGACTGCGGAAACCGCCCGAGTAAAGCTAAGCGTCCCTGATCTTTCATCAGGCTAGTCCACGACAAACAATCCTGGTGACAGAGGGCGCTGGTATCATTACACGCCGGTTCTATCAGTGCTGTGAATAAATAACGGCCGTATGAAAACATCTCCGAATGCCAAACCTGCCCCGGTATAGGCTGAGTCCGTACATGGGGAATCTTGAGTAAACGTTGACCCAATGCCACAAGCGACGGCTCGCGCAAGGGTTGAGCAAAATGCTCAAATGCACCGTCACGCCGGTAAAAGTATTGAAATTCTTGTTTATTAACCAAAGAGTGTGAGCGAAAGT